>JAQVYZ010000188.1 GCA_028708485.1 Caldisericia bacterium
AATGGAATGGTATGCTATATCTTATACTGCAGGAACCAGAGGAAGATGCTGAGGGTGATCGGACTCAGCAAGGTGGTCCAAAAAACAGAAGAAGATGTCCGGTGCATATTTCCGTCAAATTCTTTGGCGAACAGCATCGCATTGAATGCCGTGGGCATGGCTGTCTCTAATACCATCACCTGTATCAAAGGAGTGGGCAGGGACGGCCAAAGAAGCATTAATCCGAGAGCGAACAGCGGAAACAGCACCAATTTATGGGTCACCAGAAACATGATATCTTTCAAAGCATACTGGAAAGGAATTCGCGAGAGCTCCATCCCGATAACCACCAGAAATATAGGGAATGTGGCGTGATAAAGGCTTTCTGACATCTTATCCAGGATCCCGATGACCAGAGAGTTGCCTATAGCTGGAAACTGAATCGTCGCGTAATGAGCTAGGAGACCGAATAAGACACCCCAGATGATAGGAAGTCTGAATATCTTCTGAATAGTGGATTTGAAAGAAACGGATTGAGGAGAAGCGACAATAATCCCCAATGTGGAGAGCATCAGGTTGAACATGACGACATATTGGGCAGCGATCAATAAATGTTGGTCACCAAATGCCAGCGCAATGACGGGGAGTCCATATCCACCGCAATTAGCGAATAACAAGCTTAACACATTATTTTTCCAAAGATCGATTGACTGGCGATTGATCAGTTTGATGAAAAAAAGATAGAGCATAAAAAAGGACTGTATGATGAGAAAAATCAGTGCAAACTGAGAGATTTCTCCCCAATTCAGATTTCCGGTTTTAAACAGCCGATATACCATGAATGGAGAAAAAACATAGATCGTCATCTTGGAAGCTATGGTGACGTCGAGTTTTTTGAATGACTTCCCGAACCAGTACCCGACCGCAATGACCAAAATAACCGGAAAGAACAGCAGTGCAAATCCTCGGAAAATTTCTATATTCATAGGTAAATTTCTAAGATAAAAGGGAAATTTGTAAAGTGCACTTGAATCTTACTGTCTCAACAAGACGCTATAGTTGTAATTTTTGTAAAAAACGATATATTTTTCATTGGGTTTTCGGGGAGTGGCTCAGTTTGGTAGAGCGTGTGGTTTGGGACCACAAGGCCGGAGGTTCAAATCCTCTCTCCCCGACCATTTGTTCTTTGGTATGCGCCTGTAGCTCAGGGGATAGAGCATCTGCCTTCTAAGCAGGTGGCCGGGGGTTCGAATCCCTCCAGGCGCGTTGTTGCGGTGGGTGTAGCTCAGTTGGTTAGAGTACCGGTCTGTGGAACCGGTTGTCGAGGGTTCGAGTCCCTTCACCCACCCTTAAGGGCCTGTAGCTCAGGGGATAGAGCGCCGGTTTCCTAAACCGTAGGTCGCAGGTTCGAATCCTGTTAGGCCCATATTTTGAAAATTAGGTTTGCGCCCATAGCTCAACTGGATAGAGCGACAGACTTCGGATCTGTAGGCTGCGGGTTCGATTCCTGCTGGGCGCGGAGTTGAAATTACAGGATTAAAAAATAGTGGGTTGAAATCCTCTGATGAAATTTGTATACTCTTGGAGTATTGGGTCGTTGGCTCAATTGGTAGAGCAGCTGACTCTTAATCAGCGGGTTACAGGTTCGAGTCCTGTACGACCCAGGAATTGCGGAAGTAGCTCAGTGGTAGAGCGCGACCTTGCCAAGGTCGATGTCGCGGGTCCGAATCCCGTCTTCCGCTCC
Organism: Caldisericia bacterium; assembly: GCA_028708485.1. Taxonomy (GTDB): domain Bacteria; phylum Caldisericota; class Caldisericia; order UBA6126; family UBA6126; genus UBA6126. The sequence goes on from JAQVYZ010000188.1 coordinate 1,724, forward strand.
AATTTTTCTCTAAATCCTTTCGATTCGTATTTTCATCATTCTATGCGAGGGTGGCGGAACTGGCAGACGCGCTGGACTTAGGATCCAGTGGGAAACCATGCGGGTTCAAGTCCCGCCTCTCGCAGTTATGTATCCAACCGATTTAGTTTGATTTATTATGAAATTCTTTGGTAATCTGGATAAATTTCTCTAGTACAGCTTTCACTTTTTTATCGAATTGGGCAGCTGTCATATCGGTTAACAATTCAATCGCTTCTTCAGCACGTTTAATGGTGTAAATGTGAAATTTACCATCACTGACAGCTTCCACTATATCATCTCTCAACATCAGATTTTGCTTGTTTTGCCAGGGAATAATCACACCTTGAGTGCCTGTAAGCCCTTTCTTCACACAAACATCAAAGAATCCTTCAATCTTATAATTCACACCGCCAATTGGTTGAATATTTCCCTGCTGATCCATCGATCCTGTAATCGCCAAATCCTGACGAATAGGAACATCAGCGATGGAAGACAACATCACTACTAATTCAGCAGCTGACGCACTATCCCCTTCCACTCCGCTGTAACTTTGCTCAAAACAAAGGTTAACCGCCACCGGAAAAGGTCGATCATTCGCATATATATTGTTGATATAAGCACTTAAAATCATCACACCTTTATCAAAAATCGGTCCGCTTAATCCGCTTTCCTTTTCAATATTGATCAGATTTCCTTTCCCGAGGGAGGAAGTGGCGGTGATCCTAGTAGGTCTGCCGAAGGCGTATTCTCCGTTGCTCAGGACAGAAAGACCATTAATCTGACCAATAACTTTTCCCGCAGTATCTATACGGATGGAACCGTCCAGAATCATTTTCTGCATCTTTTCTTCCACCAGGTTCGCCCGATACCTTTTCTCCTGTAACGTTTTGATTACATCGGACAAGGTTACAGTTTTGCGGTTATTCTGAGTTGCCCAATAAATGCTCTCATTCACAATATCGGCAATCAGGTTGAACTGGGTAGTGAGTTTGTTCTGGTCTTCAATAAGGCGCGATCCGTATTCAATAATTCTTGAAATAGCTTCCCCATCGAAATTGACCTCCGAATTATTTCGCTTGCATTGAGTAGCGATAAACGAGGCATATAAGCATTCGGTCTCTTCGTTTCTTTCCATCTCATCATCAAAATGACTGCGCACTTTAAAATATTTTCGGAAGTCTTCGTCATATTGATATAAAAGGGCATATACTTCAGAGCTGCCGATGATGATTACTTTCATATCGATAGGGATGGGTTGCGGTTTTAAGGTTGTTGTTGGAATAACCTTCAACTGTTCATCTAAATTCTCAATGACGAGTTGTTGACTTTTGATGGTTCTTTTTAACCTGTCCCACACATAGGGGATACTCAGGATATCATTGGCTTGTAAAACCAAAAAGCCACCATTGGCTTGTAATAAAGAC
>JAQVYZ010000189.1 GCA_028708485.1 Caldisericia bacterium
GTGTTGAGTATGAAGCAAAACCATAGAAGCGATCTCTGCTGGCAGAAAAACTTGCCTGAGTACTTTTCCGGATAAATGTTGGTATATCAAAGCTCCATTTTGAAACACAACCGGAACATCCTCTTTAAGTAGACTTAAAACATCCAGACAAGTATGATAGCTTCTACCTGTCACTAAGGTAACCGGGATCTCATGAGTGATACACCATTCTATCGCCTGGAGGTTTTCCAGTGGAATAGTTTTTTCATCATTCATCAATGTTCCGTCAATATCAATCAACACTAATTTTACCATTCCATCTCCTCTAACCGTGTGCAAAAACTAGTATTTTTACCTTCCAATCAGGGTACCGCTTTTGGATTGCTTCCTTACAACGGCTTAACGTTGTCCCGGTGGTAGACACATCATCTATTAACAGAGCTTTTTGGTTCTCTCCCCATGATTTATTTCTGGTAGCGAAAAACGAATGGGGAAGATTGTACAGTCGATTTTGCTTGTTTAGACTTGCCTGATCCTTTTCATACCAACTCCATTTTCTTTTTAAAATTTTTAAGTTGATTGGAATTGAAGTGTGTTGACTGACTTGATGTCCAATCATCTCAACGGGATGAAATCCACGGGTAAATATCTTCCTAAAGGATTGCGGGACTGGGATAATATAGGAGAAATTGCCTTCCCCTATTTCCGAAACCACGTTAGAAACTGCCATTGAAATAATGGGAAGCACGTCAAACCGTCGCCCATACTTGAAACTGCGAATGATCTTCCCACCCAAGCCGTTATACTGACAGCAAGCAAAAATCTCATCTCCTTTTTGGGAAATATGCTTACTGACTTGTCTGTGCTTGTGCATCCATTCCTGTTCACAATGGAAACAAAGGGGCGTAGCGGCTATTTTCCCGCATCCAATACAAATATTTGGAAAAAGCGGGGTCATAGAGTGACAAGACTGGAAAAAAAATCATACAGATCTGCTTTGTTCCGGGCGTGTATTTCTGACAACAAAGAAGTGATGGGCGTATAATCAGGATTGTGCTCTCTTTCAGAGATGAAACTCTCCCCAATACGGTTCCAGTCATGAAAAGTGTCTTTGAGATCAAGCTTATACGGAAGTTTCAGCATTTCAGCAAAAGTGACCACCTTTTTATCATACAGAATCGGACAAATCGGTTTATTTAATAGTGACATAAAGATCATAAAATGTAGGCGCATTCCTATACCAAATTGGCAATCCGCCAGCAAACTAAACATTTCATCAGGTGGCAGTCTTGTCTCAATCAAATCTGTCGGCTGTTTCATCTTTTTCCGTATGACTGCTGAAAATGGTCTGTCATACATCAGGTAAAATGGTGTAAACAAGCAGGTACAGCTTGTTTTTTCACCGATATTATCCAGAAAAGCAACCAGCTCATTCTGCCGGGCGGTGGTTTTTGAATTAGGACCGATCGATACTGCGAATAGTTTCTTTTGAGAAGAATATGCTGCCGGAAAAATTGGCTTATAAAGAGAAAAGATGGGATCAATCGTAGTGGTAACATTCTTTTTGACACCTAAACCCGCCAGTAAGGTTTTGGATTCATCGTCTCGTAAAGTAATTTTATACGTCAGTTTTAATACAATCCCTGTAAGGAGACGATTAAATGAATACCTTAACGGCCCGACTCCATTCGCATAAACAAAGACTCTTTTCCCGAAAAACCAACCTAAAAAAATGATGGCTAGATAATATAAAGGACTTTTCCAACTTGTAATATCCTGGATTAACCCTCCCCCGCCGCTAATAATACCATTGCTGCACCGGATTTCCCTTAACACAGCCAGCGGGTCAAACCGGTGGACTGCAAACAAGCCGGTAGTAGTGGAAGTCGCATGAGGGTTGGCTGAAAGAATGGTAACTATCAACCGGGGATCATTCTCTTCTCGGATATCCCGATGAAGAGATTCTAAAATCGCTTCGTCCCCGATATTCCCATACCCGTAATAACCGGAGATAAGAATCTTTTTGTATTGTCTATTCCTGGTTTGCCAAATCTCCCTAAAGCAGGGCAGTGTTTTCATCAACCGGTCAAAACGTGTGTTGGGTTCTTTCAACAACCGGTATAACCACTCTAGATTATGTTCAATATACCAAGACGGAGCCCGGGATACTGTTTGTGACCAAACATCGAGGCTACCACCTACACCGATCGCTATTTTCGCTAAAGGCCGGGTTTTATAAGAATGAATGAAAGTCTCTTGCTTACCCATGCCCAATCCAACCAATAATACATCCGGTTCGGTTTCGATAATGCTCTTTACGATATCTTCCTTCTCCAAAGGCTTGAAATACCCGTCATGAGTACCGACTATCTGTACTCCGGGATACTTTTCCTTAAGGTATACTGCCGCTTTATCCGCTACTCCAGGTTTTCCACCAAATAAAAAGAGCCTTCCGTTTTGGTCGTTTAGGATTTGTAATAATCCCTCAGAAAACTCAATTCCCGGTATTCGTTCTGAAAAATACTCACCTAACAATAAGCCTGCTTTCACAATACTGATACCATCCGGAAGAACCAGATCGGATTCCTGTAAAGCTTTTTTTAAGCCACTATCCTGTCGGGCAAGGTTCAACATCTCGATATTCAATGTGGAGACTGAATGACATTCTTTTTGGGTTAACCACTGCTTTGCCATCTCCAGCGCCTCGCCCAGTCTTACATTATGAATCGGGATTTCCAGAAGCGGGATCACCGGTTTCTTGACTTGCTGATATAGGTTGGCTGTCTTTTGAATCATACGGGTATTGGTAAAATACTTACCGACCATTTGCCGTCCATTTCGCGCGAAAGCTTCCTGAAGGGAAACGTCCCCGAGAAGCAATAAACAAGACTCTACAATTTCTTGCAGAGAAGATTTAATAAAGCCATTGTATTGGTCAATGATCAATTCCTGAATACCACCAATTTTCTTGGCAACGACAGGAATGCCCGAATTCATGCTCTCAATAATAGCAATACCAAGTGCTTCAGCGCGAGGAGTAAAGAGCATCAAGTCCGAAGCATGCAGATAGGGAAGGGGAACTGCCTGAAAACCAGAAAATTTGACATACTGATCGATCCCAAGTTTCTCAGCTAAAGTTTCCAGGTAATTCCGGTAATCCCCTC
>JAQVYZ010000190.1 GCA_028708485.1 Caldisericia bacterium
TAGTCATGCAAGAAAAAACCATTACTAAAGACGTGATTATCAAGGTAGATAACTTAGTAAAGTATTTTCCGATTTACGGAGGTTTGTTTGGCAAGAAAATTGCTGAAGTAAAAGCTGTGGACGACATCTCTTTTGAGGTAAAAAGAGGAGAGACATACAGTTTAGTGGGTGAATCCGGTGCAGGTAAAACCACTGCAGCCAAAACCGCCATTCGTTTATATGAACCAACAAGCGGAAAAGTGTTGTTTAACAGTTCTGATGGAAGAGAGCTGATCGATATCACCAAATTGAGAGGGGAGAACCTTCGGAAGACTCGCAAACACATGCAGGTTATCTTTCAGGATCCTTGTGGTTCTTTAAATCCAAGAATTCCTGTCGGTGATATTATTTCTGAACCGTTGATCGTTCATGGGATCAAAAATAAAACAGAGCGGAAAGACAGAGTCGTTGCGATCATGAAGACTGTCGGTTTGAGACCGGAGTACCTGAAACGATACCAACATGAATTTTCCGGTGGACAGAGGCAGCGTATTGGTATTGCCCGTGCATTAGTGTTAAATCCTGATTTTATCGTTTGCGATGAAGCTGTTTCAGCGTTAGATGTCTCTATTCAGTCTCAGATTATCAACTTATTACAAGATTTACAGCAACAGTTTGGATTAACTTACCTGTTTATCGCTCATGATTTAGCAGTTGTCCGTCACATGTCTGATACAATCGGCGTTATGTATCTCGGAAAATTAATGGAAGTTGCTCCCAATAAGGTTTTATTTGAAAATCCTATACATCCCTACACAAAGGCATTATTAAATGCCGTGCCAATCCCAAACCCAGAGTTAGATAGAAACCGGAAGATCATAATGGGAGACATTCCCTCTCCTATTAATCCTCCTTCCGGATGCCGTTTCAGAACACGCTGCCCATATGCCATACAAGATTGTCACAAAATCATTCCAGAATTAAAACAAATCACTCCCGGTCATTTTGCTGCTTGTATACGTATTGGACAAATTTAGCCGTAAGGAGTGTAGCTCTATGTTAACACCTCTGGAAATATCTAAAAAAGTTTTTAAAACCTCTATGGCTGGGGGATATAACAAAAGAGAGGTCGATGAATTCTTACAGCAGTTGCGGGAAGATTATGAAATTTTATACCGTAATGTGATCGACTTGAAAGAAGAAAGTAACCGGTTTAAGTCCGAAATTGATCGGTACTCCAGTACTAGCGACCAGCTACAAAAAGCACTCACAATTGCACAGAAAACTGCTGATGAAATCAAAGTATCTGCAGAACGTCAGGCTGATCTTTCCATTATGCAAGCCAACATTAAATCTCAACAAATTCTTCAGAATACTGAAACGAAACTGAAAAACCTGAATCAGATGTATCGCCAGTTTAGTTCTGAATTCAGCTCTTACCTTGAAACGTTCCAAAAGCTTCTTACCAAACTCGACGAGGATTCTCAAAAAGTTGAAAAACAGATATATAATCAACAAGAGATGGAAACCGGGAATACATCTGATAGTGAACAATGATAAAAAAGTAATTTGGCTATCGATTGGGCTTTTTGTTTTCATATTGATAGTAGACCGTATCACAAAATATTTAGTCGTTCAGTATTTACAGGTAAAATCCATTCATGTAATGCCTTGGATTGATTTAGTCTATGTTTCGAACAAGGGTATCGTCTTTGGGCTATTCTCAGATACGAAGTTTAACCTGCTCTTTCTTTCGATCGCTTCGCTGTTGATTATTTCCACTTTAATAATCTATTGGTTTAAACCGATCCCGTATCCGATTATTGCTATGATTTTAGCAGGCGGATTAGGTAATTTGATCGACCGTATCCAATATGGTCATGTGGTGGACTTTATTAAAATACACCAGTTCTATGTCTTTAATGTGGCGGATGCTTCGATCACCATTTCAATCATTCTGTTTCTATGGTTTTATCTGTTTAAGGCTCATGGAAAAAATACAGTATAAAGAATCTGATTCAATCAGGCTAGATAAATATTTATCTGAGTATTTGGATATCACCAGGAATAAGGCACAGGACTTGATTGACGCAGGACATATTACGATTAATCAAAAACCGGCAAAAGCCTCTCATCGATTGCAGGCAGATGATTGGGTCGAGTATTCTCTGGAACCTGCCAATCCGAATCTTCTGCCGGAGAATATTGTTATTCCTGTCATCTACGAGGATGAGAATCTCCTGATCGTGAACAAACCGAAAGGATTGCTGACACACCCAACACCCAAGATACGGAACAACACGTTGGTGAATGCTTTGTTATACCATCAGAGAGAATTGTCTCAATCCTATGGAGAGGAAAGGGCAGGGATAGTGCATCGAATTGATAAAGACACCAGCGGATTGCTGATCGTAGCCAAAAATAACAAGACACATGATTATATCGCTGGTATGCTGAAGGGTCGACTCATTCAAAAATATTATATTGCTTTGATACATGGGCGATATCCGCATAAAAAAGCTTCCATCACTCTTCCGTTAACGCAGAATGTCTCACGTAGGAAAATTGAGGTTAACGCTTCTGGAAGATATGCCAGGACGGATATGACTGTTATAAAGCTTTATCAGGAGTATACATTAGTTCGTTTGCAGATTTTCACGGGACGAACCCATCAGATTCGAGTGCACCTGGCTCATATCGGCTATCCTGTTGCCGGAGACAGGGTATACGGAAAAGAAGATGAATTCCAGGGGGGGCAGGTCTTGCATGCTCATCAATTAGGATTGATATTGCCTAATCAGGAAAGAGTGACCTATTTCTTTGCGCCTATGCCGGATTATTTTTTACAAATCCTCAGGTCTTTGCCTGTTTAAACATATAATCACCTTTCAAAAGATCGAGTGCTTATTATTACTCAGTTTATCTTGAACCTATCAAGAATCGCGAGTATAATGCCATTATGGAAACAGCTGAAAATGGCGTTATATTAATCGGGGAAAACAAAAAAGCTTACCATTATTACGCCATTATCGATACCTTTGAAGCGGGGATAGCATTGGAAGGCGCTGAAGTAAAAGCACTTCGCCATGGAAAATACCATTTTTCTGATAGTTATATCGACCACCAAAACCAGGAACTGTTTTTAACAGGTTTTCATATC
>JAQVYZ010000191.1 GCA_028708485.1 Caldisericia bacterium
TGGGTGCTTTAACTGCCTGGATTACCTCGGTACTTCACCTGCTCTCGATGCTAAAAGTACTTTCACTCGATCTGCTCTCTTTTGGCGCCATCGGAGCAATGATTATCACATTGCATCTGACCGGGCGTTTTATCGAATCCTGGCTGCGAGACCGTGCAAGCCGTGAGATCAAGGCACTCCTGAATGTCCAATCCAGGGAAGCCCGTCTCATTACCACAGAAGGGGAGTATATGATCCCTATCACGATGCTGAAAACGAACCAAGTAGTCCTGGTCAAACCGGGGGAACGCTTCCCTGCTGACGGCGAAGTGTTAGAAGGTTCCGGATCTGTGGATGAATCCATGATTTCCGGAGAACCGATCCCGGTCTTAAAACGTCTAAAAGATACGATTACGGGAGGATCTCTGAATATCACCTCCCCGATCAAAGTCACCGTAACGAAAGTCGGAGAGGATACTTTCCTCTCCCAAATGATACAGCTGATCCAGGAAGCACAAGGTTCAAAAGTGCCTATCCAGGCATTTGCAGATCTCATCACGCTCTGGTTTGTCCCGATTATCGTCGCACTTGCCTTCATCAGCGGAATTGTTTGGTACTTCTTCTACCCCTCCCTCTCTCCTTTTCTGGACAATGTCAGACCGTTTCTGCCATGGATCCTGAAAACAGACTCCCCTCTGTCCTTTGCATTGTTTGCTTTCGTCTCCACAATGGTAATCGCCTGCCCCTGCGCCTTAGGCCTTGCCACCCCGATGGCATTAATCGCCGGTACCGGACTGGCAGCCAAAAAAGGATTGATTATCCGCAATGCTGAAGCCATCCAAACCTCGAAAGACATTGATATCGTTTTGCTCGATAAAACGGGTACCCTGACCAAAGGGCAACCGGTTGTCGTTCAGCATACCCTCAATACGGAGACGAAAGATCTGGTAGCCAGCATGGAATCTCTCTCCAATCATCCCCTAGCCAAAGCGGTCAGCTTGATCACAGAGGCTCGATTACCGGACATCACGATTGAGGAAACAATGGGAGAGGGTGTCAGCACCACCTGGCAAAACCATCGTTATTTTGTTGGCAAACCGCAACATCCGGACGACTACCTTACCTTTTACCAGCTTGGTCAAACGGTGGTAGAAGTATTGAAAGACGAGGTGAAAGTGGGTTATATCGTGATAGAAGACCCGCTCCGGGAAGACTCCAAACAGGGAATCACCACATTGCTCAAAATGGGCGTCACCCCGGTCATGGTCACCGGAGATCAGGAAGCCACCGCGCGAATTGTCGCAGAGAGAGTCGGGGTTGAACAGGTATTTGCGAACACCAAACCCGAGGAGAAACTCACGATCCTGGATTCATTTCGCTCCCAGGGAAAGAAGATCATGATGGTCGGAGACGGCATGAACGACGCTGCTTCCCTCAAAGGATCTGATATCGGAGTCTCTATTGGCTCCGGAACAGATTTGGCGATTGATAATTCTGACATCATCATCGTTCAGGGAGGGATATCCAAAGTGGTGGACGTGATCCAAATCGCCAGAACCACTTTCAAGGTGATCCGCCAAAACCTCTTCTGGGCATTTATTTATAACCTGATTGCCATTCCGTTAGCCATGATGGGTTTCCTGCATCCGGCGATTGCAGAGAGTGCGATGGCATTGAGCTCCATCACCGTTGTCTTAAATTCTTTGCGAATCAAAAGCAACGTCCAAAGGACTTTTCATTAGTATGACCCCTTTCATAATGCCTTTGATCGCTTCGTCTTTACAAGCCGCCTTTTGGGGAGGTTTTACTGGATTAGCGTTGTTATTGGGCTCCATTATCGGCTATTTTGGTAAATTAAACCAAAGAGTGGTAGCCGGAGTGATGGCATTTGGCAGTGGCGCTTTAATATCAGCATTATCTTTTGAGTTAGTAGAAAGGGCTTATCAAAAAGGGGGTATACAATTCACCGCGACAGGATTCTTATTAGGAGCCTTCATCTACTCGATTGCCAATTTTTTTGTTTCAAAATACGGGGCAAAACATCGAAAAAGATCGAATATCTTCCATACATCGAATACGGATGAATTCAGGAACAATGATTGGTCAATCGCAATCGGCGCCTTGATTGACGGAATACCTGAGTCCATCGTCATCGGACTCAGTATGATCAAGGGGGGTACGATCAGCATCGTCATGATCGCTGCAGTCTTTATCTCCAATATCCCCGAGGGTCTTTCGAGTTCAGCAGGAATGAGAAAGAATAAAAAAAGTTGGCAATATGTACTCACTATTTGGGTTAGTATCGCGGTTATCAGCGCACTATGTTCCGGTACCGCCTTTCTATTCTTACAAAATTTAAATATCAGGATCATTGCCTTGATTATTGCATCAGCAGCCGGTGCCATTCTCGCTATGATTGTAGATACCATGATACCGGAAGCCTTTGCAGAAACGCATAATTTTGCAGGTTTGATTACCGTCATTGGGTTTTTATGTGCTTTTTTACTGGATAAACTATAAAAAACATCATCAAAAGAGGAGGAAGAAGATGACAGTGAAGCTATTAAGCAAAGAGATCTCCTGTATGCATTGTGTCATGCACATTAAACAAGGCTTGAAGGAATTGGGTATCGAGAATGCAGAAGTGGATCTCGCCACGAAAATCATTACTTTGGAAACCGATAACCTAGATGCAGTCTTGAAAAAATTAGAGGAGATCGGTTATCCGTCTGAAGTCATCTAAGGAGGAACGAAATGTGGAACACTCGTTGTCCTTTTTGCACATCAGAACTGAAAAAGTAGGTTTTTAGACTTTTATTACCTACTCAAATAGATTTCTGTTATTTTTTATCACAGGGTATCTGGTTTTTAATATAAAATAAAAAAGATATCAACGAGTTTTCCACAGCAGTGGATAACGTAAAATAAAAAGTGGGAAACTTTGGAGGAATTAATGAACCTTGGCCGAATAGAACTGTGTTTAAATGTAAAGAACTTGACTGCTTCTCTTGAATTCTATCATAAGCTGGGTTTTATTGATCAGGAAGTCTATCCGGATGAAGGATGGGGTATTTTGC
>JAQVYZ010000192.1 GCA_028708485.1 Caldisericia bacterium
TACTATTCCCTATGACAAAGAATCTACTAACAGATGATATCAAACCAAAATTGCTTTTTTATTTCTTAGGAGCAGTACTGATGCCGAAAATAGCGTACAACGGACAGAAACTAAACAGACTTGTCAGCACTAAAATCCCGGCAATGACCATCAAAACTATACCCAATGTGCCTTGAAGCACATTCATTAAATATAGTACGACTACAACCAAAGCGATGATGGTTCTGATGATACGATCTGCAGCACCCATGTTCTTTTTCATGATACATTCTCCTGTCAGATACAAATTTTTCGAAATTATAAGCCGATAACGGTCTAAACGCAATAAAAACAAAGGACAATTTAATAGGGTAGGAATCAGGAATATTCTTCAATCAGCTGATCGGCCAGGACAAGAAAACGATAATGGTAAAGGATAAGAGTGAAAAACATATAAATACCAGCAACACCTATCAAACCTATGAACACAAATCCCACAATCTCATTGTATTGATGTCTTTCAGTCGTATAAAACCATAGATATAATGGGCCTAAACAGATCATGAGAAATAACCAGATCGCAAAACACCAACTGATAAAAGTGTTTTTCAAAGGATTTGGGTAGTGCTCAAGCTTTTCCCACCTGGATGCAGGGATTTCCGGATGGGACAGTTTGATTTTTTCTACCGCACGGGAGGCGATGCCATAAGCGATGATGCTTGGTAAAAAATACCAATTATAAAATGAGGCAAACCCCGGTGAAATTTCGAGGCTGATCGAAAGTACAGAATATAGCAAACTCATCAAAAACACAAAAATCCAGAAAATCTTCTGGTATTTATGCTTCCTGAAAAAAGCTTTACACATCGTCTTCCGTCATCGGAGCGAGTTCGTGGTAGTAAATGTTTTTCTCATACCGTTCCAGAAAATTAATGATCTCACCATTGGCTATTGTGTGTATCAAATTAGTCTCGCCATGAAAGTTATAAAAGTGATAGTGATAATAAAGGTATTCTAGTTTGAATTGGAAGAAACTTGAAAATTCTGTATCTTTTATCTCTTTGGTCAGGGGATCGATGATGTAATCATATAAAAAGCCAACACCGTTTCCACCATCCCCCCAATTGGTTCCTAAATAATGGTGATTAACTGTAATTTGCACCAATAATTGGTTTTCACGGGGAAAGACATCCGAGCTAGATATATCGGTGATCGCTAACGTTTCTTTGATCTCATTACCGTGAATTACAAATGCATGACAAGCAGAATACCGAGGGGCATGGCTATAATTGGCAAAAATGAGATTCTCCCGAGGCAAGGGCAGAATAAGAGAAGCCAAATCGTGCATCCTTTCATTTACTTCGACTGGATGGTAATGCTGAAGCTCCCAATTCTGGTTATAAAGGCACAGAACCGTTTTATCAAACGGATCATCTTCGGAATCGGCTTCCTGATTCATCACTATCACCAGAACAGGATATACCTGATCCAGTTCGAAAACGGGGATCACGTCCACGATGTGTTTTACCATCTGCCAAGCACTTTTTGCATCTTGGAGATAATTCTCTTTCTCTTTTCCAAATGAAAATCCGGAAAAAGGATTCCAACCGGTATCGAGTTTGGCTACAAACTGCTTCAAAAACTCAATTCTCTTGGTGTGGTAGAGTTTCTCCCGAGGAGTCAGGTTGGGGTTGTTGGCGTTATAAAGAGGGCAGATAGGCAATTTCGGCCATTTTTTGGATCGAATCTCAACAGGATTACCAGCATCACTCAGATTCCTCCCGGTTCGGGCAAAAGAAAGGTGTTTTCGAATAGGTCCAAAGAATAAGCCATCATTAAACCGTTGATGCGAGACACTTTTGATCCATCTTTTTGTTTCCTGCGGAACCGGGTTGATTTCAGTGAAATTGATGAATCCTTTATAATCGGGTGGGATTAGTCGGAAGAAATTGATTTTGCGCTCATTTTCATCGTAAATGTTACCAAACAGGATAAGTTCATGATTCATCCGGATGATTTCTGTATCCGATAGTTTCTCGAAAGGATGCAGCTGAAATCTCTTCCCGGAAGCAGGTTGACTGAAGTCAAGGTAAAGCAAGGGATCTGCATAATACCCCCATACTGCGTAAACTCCATTGATTATAATCTCCAGACATCCATCTTTGTCGAGATCTTCAAAGACCGCCTGGCGAAAATTAACCATATTTTCCTCATTTTTGGAGGCAATCGTCAGCCATTCTTTTTCCTGACTTTTTGTCCCCAGGCTTTCAACAGTTGTCATGCCTTTATTATTCCAAGTATATATTCCGATATCGTAGGTTGGCTTTCTTCCGCTGATAAAAAGAAGCTCTTTTTGCCCCGATTTTGTAAACGACCCTTCCATCACACAATAAATGTATTCCCAGTCGAGAAGCTGTAGTGCAGAGGGCATCTCGCAGGCATAGCTTGTATATTTCTCGGTTTTGTTTTCATTGAGAGTGCTATCCTTGCTAGCTAACAGGTCATCCCAGGTTTGTTGGTTCTTCTTCTCTCTCAATTGTTTCCAGTTGGGTATTGTGCAGGCAAAGATGTGGTCGGTATGACGCAATAGCAACACATTTCCCTTAATCAGGAAAGTTCCGTGAAAGCCTTTGTGGATTTTTACCAACTCTCCGGTTTGCGTATTCAATGAGAATAAGTAATAATCGGAAGCTTTTTCTCCGTAAGTAGCTTGAAAAATGAAATAAGGGGCATAATAGAGGCAATTTGAAAGCGGTTCAAATGAGAGTGCTGATTGCATGACTTTTTGTGTGAGTGTCTCATTGGTAACCCCTGCCCAATCAGCGATCGAGGGTACTTCATTCTGCTCGAAGGAGGGTTTGGTATTGGATGATCGCGCGGGAAGGTCTTTTAAAGGGGTTTTATTCACTAATCCAGAAAAGTAAAACGTATACATAACAAAACTATTCAGTAAAATGAAGCACAACCAACGTTTTGTCATGTCAGGGTAACCCAAATACGGCCTGAATCTCTTGATCGTTCTTATCTCGGTACAGAATGAATAGTTGATGATACAAGGGAATATACGAATAA
>JAQVYZ010000193.1 GCA_028708485.1 Caldisericia bacterium
GTATCTTTCCCCGTCATAATATCAAGAAATTTAAATTGCATGAATATACCACAGGGAAGTAGACCCACTTTCACGGTCGAGATAAGACTTAATGCTCCAAATTAGTTATACTGCTTAAAAATAAAATGATTAATTTTTTAGTATTAAGGATTTAATTCCCAAAAAAAAGTTTCATCAAACTGAACCGGTTTAAATCTAATAGTAGAGGCTCCAGAACCAGTAACACTGTTGGCGATGATTCGACCTTCAATACCTGAACTGCCTGTGACATGTAAATCTGAACTGGGTGCATACAACAATGCATCCGATAAATTAACATTTCCGGAAGCTACTGTCACATTCCCACCACCTACAAATATATTACCTTGGATACTAGTGCTTCCGGTAAAAGAAATACCTGAATTCTTTGTATACACTGATCCTGAAATGTGACCTTGACCAAACTCTAGGTCGTCCTCTCCTTCATAATAAATAACAACATTTTCTGGTAAGCCACCATTGTTGAGTAATACATTATTGGTAAACTTGAATTGATCCTTTACAACAAGAACAAGCTTTCCACTTCCAGATAAAGAGATTTTTCCGGCTCCACTTAACTCAAAATCATCCACGACAATAGTTCTGGTCTCGCCTTCATTGCCGGTGTCGATTACCAGATTATTAACTGCTTTCAGGCTCGAATAATAACCATCCTCGATGATTGGTACTGGAGGCGGCCACCAGCCAGCAGTATACGAACCTTTACTCTGGAAGGATTCTCCTGAAATAGTCGGAAAAACCGGTAATGGAAAATTAAAATCATGACCGGAAAATTCTGATGTTTGCCCTTCAACAGTACTTGTTCCGCTTGTCACAATAGCACCGTTTGTCACCACATTCCCATAAATCTTTGAGCTTCCGGAAAGGGTAACATTATGAGCCGAATAAATTGCATTCTCGTCAAGCTGATTCAATTCGATAGGAATCCAAGGAAGATTTTCATCAACTTCACCATCACCGCCGCCATCATCATTTTTTTCGGCAATGATCTCAACGTTATTAGTTAATTGTTCAATGACGGCATTAAAAACATTTGTGGTGGCAGTTCGTACACCGGGAGAGGAAACTGCTATCAAAGTAGCAAACAAAGCAATAAGAAATGTATATTCAATTAACGTTTGCCCTTGTTCTTGTATCAAACAATTTTTCAAATAAATACCCCTATGGTACCCACTTCATTTTCTCCTAACGTAAAATATTATCGACTCATCTGAATCGATTGTCAACACATCGCATTGCTTCACCTAAAATCTATTCAAAATAACTTCAATAGTTGAGTAACTGCTGGATTTCTTTGTCTAAGTCTTCGAATAATTCTTCAGTGAATCCAGAATCTTCATAGACTATCTTGTTCTCTTTGTTAATCAAGTAAGTCACAGGTATGGAGGTGATTCCATATAATTCTTTTACCTTTTGTGTCAAATCCCAACAAACCGGAAAAGTGATTTTTCCGCCTTCACCACCTACATGCTTAAGGTCGTTTGTGATAGTATTGACTATCTGAGCACGAAGATATTCACTGTTATCGATAAAGATACTGATGACTACTAATCCTTGCTCTTTATACTGATCATACAAATCCTGATAATAGGGTATTTCTGCTAAGCAAGGCTCTCCCCAAGTAGCATTAAACTCAAGCAAAATTGCTTTTGCACCAGTCTGTTCCATGTAATCCGGCATTTTGATGGTCTCATTTTCTACGGCTTTGCCATTATTCACCACCACCGGTAGTTCCCAGCTACCCGCGTCTTTCATGGATTTGTTTTTTTCAATTCGGCATCCGTTAAGGCTGACACTCATTCCTACCAATAAAAATACAACCAGGAGGACTCCCCATCTTCGTAACATTTTTACTCTCCTTGGCTAATAGTAAGTTTAAGACACGGGAGTGGTCCTTTTTGCGCACTTTTGGGGACAGAACGGGTCAAAAATACGCCTAAGCGACCGCCCCTTTAACTAAAAGACCGTCTTCGTGTAAAACCATTTTAGGTTTACACGCGGATAATATTTTTATAAACTCATACTAGAAAAAAGCAAGAAAAACAGGGGAGAGAATGAAAGAGTTAATCCGATGCCCTTGGGCAACGGGAACCAGCCCACAGTATACCGATTACCATGACCTGGAATGGGGCGTGCCTGTGTATGATGACCGCCTGATCTTTGAATTCCTCGTCCTGGAATCTGCCCAAGCAGGCTTAAGCTGGTCCACGATCCTGAAAAGAAGAAAGAATTACCGGATTGCTTTTGATGATTTCGACCCAGTCAAAGTAGCCCGATACGATCAAGTAAAAAAGGAACAATTGTTACAAGATGCCGGTATTATCCGAAACCGGTTAAAAATAGATTCTGCGGTCAACAATGCCCAACAATTTCTGAAAATTCAGGATGAATTTGGAACTTTCTCCCACTATATCTGGCGATTTGTCAATGGTCGCCCGATTGTACATGAAATCAGAACTTCAGCCGATTATCTTGCCACAAGCCCCGAATCGGATAAGCTCAGTAAAGACATGAAGCAGCGTGGTTTTAGCTTTATGGGATCCACCATTGTCTACGCCCACATGCAAGCCACCGGGCTGGTGAATGACCACACCGCAAACTGCTTCCGTCGCCAACAGATCATCAGTACTTATAAATAAAGTTTTTTATTAATAGAATTGTTTATATATTATAGTGAGAGGAAGTCAGGAATATGAAAAGAAACATACATGCAAAAGCCGCATTTCTTCTTTTCTTATGCTGTTTTGTTTGTATTTCAAATTGCCAGAAAATCGATAAAATCAACAATCAAATTAACAGTGAAACTACTAAGGAATCACGATCATCCATCGTGGATATCCTGCTAAACAAAAAAGACTTTAAAGAAGAAATTCAAGATAAAGAAACACCCCCGCCAATTGAAATTGATATGCCATTTTCAAGTCCTGATCTTAAAATTACCTATAAAAAATTCCTTAATCTAGAGGAATATGATTTTAAAAATCCTGAAAAGGGTGGGTATTTTTTTGTTCC
>JAQVYZ010000005.1 GCA_028708485.1 Caldisericia bacterium
GTATTGTTCAGGGCGGATTTGAGACAGCATCCAGGATTGAATGAGCAGAAATACTTCAAGAGATGGAATTCGACGGTTATTCGATCGGTTCACTTTCCGTAGGAGAACCACCGAAACTGTATGAAACTATTGTGCAAGCACTGACTCCCCACATCCACGATAAACCTCTTTACCTGATGGGGGTAGGCGATCCGGAACGGTTATTAACCGGAATACAATATGGGGTGGATATGTTTGATTGCGTCTTAGCGACAAGAATTGCCCGAAACAGGGCGGTATTTACAAACCACGGCAGAATTATGCTGACCAATAAGCAGTATGAAAGAGATTTTACGCCAATCGAGCCCGATTGTGATTGCTATGCCTGCCGTTATTACACGAAAGCCTACCTGCGTCATTTATACAAATCTAGGGAAATATTGGCTTCTACATTGGGCAGTATACATAATATTCGCTTTCTGCACCGTTTGATGGAAAAAGCAAAAACAGCAATTGAACAAGATCGTTTTATTCCATTTGCGAAAAATTGGATTCAAACGTATATTGGTAAATAAGATGATTACTTTTCAAGAATTACAGAACAACAAGGATATTGTGGTGTTGATTGAGCAAGCCGATATGTACCTTTCCGCATTGGGTTATACTAACCATGGATTAGACCATGTCACCACCGTAACAAACCGTGCCAGGATGGTAGCAGAAAAGATTGGTTTTTCCCCTACTGATGTGGAATTAACCAGTATTGCCGCCTTTTTACATGACATTGGCAATGTAACAGGTCGGGAAAATCACTCTTTAGCAGGCTCCATCTTAGCCTTTCAAATTCTTTTAAAATTCGGGCTCCCCATGCCGGAGCTTTGCCGAATAGTAACTGCAATAGCAAGCCATGATGAATACCAGGGAGATGTGACCGATAATATCTCAGCCGTATTAATCATCGCTGACAAATCCGATGTACGCAAAACTCGCGTTCGGGAAAAAATTCTGACCGAATTTGATATCCATGACAGGGTCAATTTCGCTGTGCAATTTTCCGAATTAATTGTGATTGAAGCTAGTAAAGAGATCTGGCTAAACTTAAGTATCGATTCTCAAGCTTCCCCGGTAATGGATTATTTTGAAATCTTTTTAAACCGAATGCTATTATGCAAAAAAGCCTCCAAAAAACTAAATTATACGTTTCGATTAAAGATTAATGACAGCGTACTATATTAGAAAACTGGTGTAATCCATGAATAACAGAATCGCTTTCCTCTTTCCCGGACAGGGATCCCAATATGCCGGAATGTTTGAACCGGTCAAGCATTGTCAAATTGCGAAGGACTATATCGCTCAATTTGAAAATCAGCTTCACTACCGGTTTGATACTCTGAAGGAGGAAGAACTGCAGCAAACTCATATTACCCAACCTGCTCTGTATACCATGTCTGCTATTTATTCCTCTCTGTTGAAAGAGGAGGGTATTACCCCTCATTTCGTTGCAGGACATAGCCTTGGGGAGTTTTCAGCCTTATTTGCTGCCGGATTTTTCTCTTTTTTTGACGGCTTGTCTATCGTCACTTACAGAGGAAAGTTAATGCAAGAAGTGGCAAACCAATCCACCGGCAAAATGGCAGCCATCATCGGCCTTCCCAGAACCACCATTATTGAAATATGCGCAGAATGCAGTCAATATGGCATCGTCTCTGCAGTCAATTTTAATTCCCCCACCCAAACAGTGATTTCCGGTCAATCTGAGGCATTACAAAAAGCATGTGAACTCGCCAAAGCATCAAAAGCAAAACTGGTGGTTCCCTTAGCAGTGTCAGCTGCTTTTCACTCTCAGTTGATGGCACCGTTACGCGATCCTTTTGAAGAAGCCTTACAATCCCTTGCTCTGCATGATACAAACATTCCGATCATCCAGAATGTGGATGCGCAGCCTCACCAGCAAAAACAGGTTATCGTAGAAAATTTGATCAGCCAACTACATAAACCTGTCCTTTGGCAGGATTCCATCGATACATTAATCTCTCTGGGAGTTAATTATTTCGTGGAAGCAGGTCCAAAAAAAGTGTTAACCGGATTAATGAAACTCCTCCCTTTTCAGATGGTAATATCTGAAGAGTGGATGAAAGCGAAAGGAATAACAAATGGTCACAGAACAGCAAATTAGAGAAGCATTAAAATTAGTGCTTGACCCTGAAATCGGAATCAGTCTGATAGACCTGAATATGATCAAAACGGTTCAGATTACAGACAAAGAAATTCTCGTCGAGATGGTGCTGACAATGCCGGGGTGCCCGATGTATGTTTATATGATGGAAGAAGTAAAAAAAACTCTCGAACCGATGGCAGAAGGTCGTCAGGTGATTGTCAGAAAATTGGATGAAAAATGGATCCCTCCCTGGGAAACCCCTAAGGAATAACCCAGACAAGAATATTCTGTGAAAGGAATTGAATCTTCCAAAGTATTTTACCTGACCATTCCGTAATAACAGGCTGTTGAAGCAATAAACCAATCATAAAGAGCAGAATGAATTTTATATTTTTGATACCTTCATGCATCAAGAAAAATAACTTCAGTTTTTGATATACCACAGCTTGTTTGGTTTTCCATTCCATTTGATGTGGCTCTATGTTAGAAAGTTTTTCTAGAATCATGCCTCCTCCTTGATTTTCTTTTTTGCTCTGCTAACCAAACTTTTTAAGGTACCTACAGGCTTTCCGGTAATGTTGGCTATCTCTTCGTAGGTTAAACACTCTTGATATAACAGAAGAATAATCTGCTTCTCTTCCTGGTTCAACACGGATAAAAAATCATCCTCGTATGCAAATGGTGTAGGAATATCCCTATCCAGCAACATCTGCTTGGGCTTACGCATTAAATCAATCGCAATATGATAAGCAATTTTAAACAAATAGGCTTTAGGAGTTTTCCAATCGATCTTGGATCGAATGGCCCGGAAAAATACTTCCTGCACTCCATCTTGCGAATCATCAGGAGATAGCCCCAACCTACGCAAATACGCAAAAATTCTTGGACCGGCCTCCAGAAAAACGGATTCAGGATCCATGCCTGATTAAAGATCAGCTATAATAGTGATATTCCCAAGATTTGTTTCCGCTTCAAGCTTGATGGATCCTAATGAACCATCGCCATTTTGTTCGATTTTAATCTTCCCTACATTCGTTTTGATAGAATCGGTCTCTACCTGCATTCCTTTCGGGATATGAATCGTGATATTGCCGACATCCAGTTTTATTTTCATGGAAGAAATCAACGAATACAGATTCAAATCCAGATTTCCCATGTTCACATTACAAATAAAAGACTCGATTTTCCCTTTCAGATCGAGATGAATATTTCCAGCATCGGAATTCAGATTTATTATCTCATACGTTCCATCCAGCGTTCCCCGTATATTCCCAACATCCTTACTGATTTTAAACTCTTTTATCCAGTTTCGAATTCGTATAGAGGTTTTCTCTTCAGCGTTAGCAATTTTATATATGTTTCCAGATTGTTCCTCCACTATTGTTCCTGTATCGACAGTAAACAAACTTTTGTTCTCAGAGGAAGAAAAGACCAAGTTGCCTAAAGTGGAGATCAGGAATAGTGTTTCATCTGTTTCCTTGCCAAAAGAAGTTCTCACAGATGTCTGATTATCAGAGAAAGGGGGGCTGATTACCTGTGAAGATAAAAACGGAAAATACTGTGACACAAAACTGGAATCATTTTTAGCAATAACAGGCGCTCGATAATAGAGAAATCCAAAAACCAAAGCCATCACCACGCAAGCAACCACGGATCCAATTGGCTTTTTCCAGATCATCTTGATTCCATAGGAAGCCAGTATTAAACCGATTGCTGATTGAATGAAGTAAGGAAAAAAGATGGTACTGATATTGAATTTCCATTGTAGGGAAGCGATCCAAGCTAGCCCGATCAGGACAAAAATAATACCTGTTACCATGTGATCAAGGTTATCCAGGTTAAATATCTCTAGGACAGAGCGTATAAATAAGCTGACCAGCCAAATCAATAGAAACCATTGTGCAACTTGCATCCAGGTCATCGTTATTCTCCTTTTTTCTTAAAGAAGCTTGGTGATAACAATAGCACGCCAATACCAATTAGAACGATAGCTACAGAAAATTTTTTAAAAGAGAGGAAATACACTTCGGGAACCATCTTTTGAAAAATCAGAAAGATTCCTCCCATAATGAGTAACACAGCAATTATGACGCTTACCGAGTTCCCAGAGCTGCGTTCTTCGCTTTGTTGTCTGGTATTACCAGGCATCTCATCGGAAGAAACAAATTTTGATCTGATTTGGTCTGATCCGATAGAATCGTTTTCTTTTATCTCCCGAGCGGAACCTTCCTGTTTTGTCGCCACTCCGGAGGGAAGAATAATCCAACATAGAATATACCCAACAATCAACCACCATCTGAACCAGCCCAGCAGTAACAAAACAATATAAACGATTCTCAATATTACCGGATCAATGGATAAATACTCACCAAATCCGGACAGAACACCCCCCAATACGCCGGTTTTTTTGATTCTTACCAATTTTCTCATTAGATCTCCTTTACAGGATTCTCAGGGATAATAACCCAAGCAATAATGTACACAATAATCCCGACGCCAAACCCGCCTAACACCAGAAGAGCAAAAAGAATTCTTACAATATTGGGGTCCAATGACCAGTTAAAATACTCACTAATTCCGCCAACCACTCCTCCCAACACTTTATTTTGACTTCGATACAATTTTTTTTCCATCATTACCTCCAATAGGTTATACGTTGGAAAAGGTCATTGGGTTGCGTTCTCTGTATTTTATTTCTTCTCAAAAAGGAGTTTTCCATCTTGGACATCGATCAAAAGAGTATCTCCCTCATGTATCATCCCGTCGAGAAGCTTGATAGCAATAGGGTTCATCACTTCTTTCTGGATCAACCGTTTTAATGGCCGTGCGCCGTATGTCGGATCGTACCCGGCTTCTGCCAGATACTGAATAGCTGCTTGAGCAGGTTCAATGTGGATGGATTTCTCTGATAACCGTGTACTTAACTGTTGAAGCTGAAGGTAGACTATTTTTTGGATGTCCTCTTTGGTTAGCTGATGAAACACAATAATTTCATCAATACGGTTTACAAACTCCGGCTTGAAAGACTGATGAATCAATGTCTGGATCTGTTTCTTGGCTTCTTCGTAAGAAAGGGCAGGATCCTGGAGAAATTCGCTTCCAATATTGGATGTCATAATAATGACGGTGTTTTTAAAATCCACTGTTCTTCCTTGCCCATCGGTTAACCTTCCCTCATCCAAAGTCTGAAGCAATACGTGAAATACGTCCGGATGGGCCTTCTCTATTTCATCCAAGAGAATCACGGAATAAGGTTTTCTCCTGACCGCTTCGGTTAGCTGACCGCCCTCTTCGTATCCGACATAACCTGGAGGAGACCCAATTAATCGGGCAACCGAATGTTTTTCCATGTATTCGCTCATATCCATCCGGATCATCGCTTTTTCATCGTCGAACAGGAATTCAGCCAATGCTTTTGCCAACTCCGTTTTTCCGACACCGGTAGGCCCAAGAAAGATAAAGGTGCCTATAGGTTTATCAGGATCAGCGATGCCGGACCTGGCTCTGCGAACCGCATCCGAAACCGCCAGAATCGCTTCCTCCTGTCCAATCACTCGTTTCGACAAATTCTCTTCCATATGGATCAACTTTAAAGATTCCCCTTCCATCAGTTTTGAGATAGGGATTCCGGTCCATTTGGAGACCACTTGTGCAATATCTTCTTCCCCCACTTCCTCCTTCAGCATTCTTGTTTCCGGAGAAATCTCTTCCATTTTCTTTTGCAAAGCTTCTAATTGTTTCTTTTTTTCTAATAGGACGCCATAGCGAAGCTCTGCTGCTTTGTCCCAATTTCCGCTTAATTCTGCCTGATGTTCTTGGTTTTTAATATCATCCATCTCTGCTTTTAAAGCACTAATCTGGCTGAGAACCTGTTTTTCAAGCTGCCATTCAGCCCGTAAACTCTTGGCATTTTCTTTATCCAACATTAGTTCTGCTTCCAGCTTTGCCAGTCGTTGTTTGGATAGAGGATCTTTTTCCTTTTTCACTGCCTGCTTTTCGATTTCAAGCTGTCGGATATGTCTTTCCACTTCATCTAATTCCGTTGGTAGACTGTCAATTTCAGTCCGTAGCTTGGAAGAAGCCTCATCCATCAAATCAATCGCTTTATCCGGTAAAAACCGATCAGAAATATACCGGTGAGACAACCAAGCAGCCGCTACCAGCGCAGAATCCTTGATTCGAATGCCATGATGTACCTCATATCGCTCTTTTAATCCTCTCAGTATTGCAATTGTATCCTCTGGTGATGGTTCAGATACTAATACCGGTTGAAATCTTCTTTCTAAAGCAGCATCTTTCTCAATTCTTTTTCGGTATTCATTCAGGGTGGTGGCTCCTATCGCTCTCAACTCACCTCTTGCCAAAACCGGTTTCAGCATATTGGAGGCATCCATGCTACCCTCTGCTGCCCCTGCGCCAACAAGGGTGTGCAGTTCATCAATAAAAAGAATAATCTTCCCTTCAGAAGAGATCACCTCCTTAATAACTGATTTCAGTCTTTCCTCAAATTCTCCACGATACTTAGCTCCTGCTACTAAAGAACCCAAGTCAAGCGCTAACAATCTTTTCCCTTTTAATCCTTCTGGGACATCTTCGGAAGCAATTCTTTGAGCTAATCCTTCCGCTATAGCCGTTTTACCAACACCAGGCTCTCCGATTAATACAGGATTATTTTTGGTTCGTCTGGATAAGACCTGAATTACTCTTCGGATTTCATCGTCCCTTCCAATGACGGGGTCTAGTTTTCCTTTTTGAGCTAATTGAGTAAGGTCTTTGCTGTATTTTTCAAGAGCTTGGTAATTATTTTCTGCTGATGGATCAGTCACTCGCTGGCTGCCTCGAATATTCATTAATTGACTAAGTACCCCTTCTTTTTGAATATTGTTTTGTTGAAGTAAGTTGGTAATGAAAGGGATGTTCATCTCATAAAAAGCTAGAAATATGTGCTCTACCGCAATAAACTCGTCTTTAAACTGGTGCATAATACTTTCGGACTTAGCAAGCAAACTAAGCGATGAGCTGCTAAATCCAGGTTCCTGTGATGAACCGTACACAGCCGGTTTGTTTTCCAACTCTTGATTCGATCCTTGGATCATGTGATGAATATCAGCATTCATCTTGGACAAAATAATGGGAATAATCCCCTCTTTTTGAGTCAGCAGAGAAGACCATATATGCAAAGGCTCGATCGCTGAATGATGGTATTGTTGTGCAATTGCCTGAGCTTGTGCTAAAGCCTCCTGCACTTTAATTGTCATCGGATATTGTTTCATCCGAGCACCTCCTAAAAAAGTCACTATTATAGAGATACCCAGACCAAACAAATTTTGCTAAAAAAAATAACTAGTTAGAAGATTTTATAAACTTCTCCCAGTCTTGCTTAAAGACCTCGATCCCTTTTGTCGTTAAAGGGTGGTGAAACATCTTTTTCAACACAGGATAAGGTACGGTTGCAATGTGAGATCCAAGCATAGCAGCCTGCGTAACATGAAGCGGGTGACGGATGCTGGCAGCGATAATCTGCGTTTCGTATCCATAAAAATCAATTATATTGACAAGATTTTCTAATAATACCATGCCGTCTTCCCCGATATCATCTAATCTGCCAATAAACGGAGATATATAGGTTGCACCGGCCTTAGCAGCTAATAATCCCTGGTTTGCAGAAAATATTAGCGTACAATTAGTTGGTATTTTATGAAAAGCAAACATTCGAATCGCCCGCAATCCTTCTTCACACATGGGTACTTTGATCACAACATGCTTATGGGAAAGGTCAAACAGACGCTTTCCTTCTTCTAGCATCTCTTCCGCTTTTTGCGATAACACTTCTAAACTGATAGGACCATCAACAAGATGAATGATCTCTGAAGCGATCATCTGTAATTCTTTCCCTGATTCCTTGGCTAAAAGTGTAGGATTCGTCGTAATCCCATCAATGATACCCATTTGAGCAGCTTCTTTAATTTCCTGAATATTGGCCGTATCTAAGAAGATCTTCACTATACCCCTCCCTGTTGAAATAATAATGGACTTACTTTCTGCACTTCACTGTGGTAGACTAACAGAGCCTCCCCTTCAAGTACTTCCAGCCCGAAATGATCTGAGAGAAGTACGTTGCTCAGACCTTCAGAGCTCAATTTTTCAATCTTTTCATTCGATAAAGAATATTTTAAGTTAATTGTTTGTTTAATCCAAATAAAATCTGACAAAGATATCAAAGATAATATATTTCCTTTAATACCAAGGCCTTTCACAAATTCTCTTCCTTGAATAATGCGAATCCATGTGTGTTCGGAAATAAAAATAGGTTGAAATCCTGATTGACAAAGTTTTCTTCCAACATCTATATTCAGAAGTGTATGATCAATCCTTCCTCCAAGCATAGCTGCCAGATAGACAATCCCTTTGGAGGACTCACTGATTATTTTTTCGACAGCAAGCTCAAAATCTGATTTATCTTTTTCGCTGGGATAGACAATGATGGGAATCCCTCCTGTTTTTAACCAATGCAGCGTGGAATCTGCTATAGAATCGTTATCTCCTATTACCCAATCGGGTGATTGTTTTAATGCAAAAAGATGATTGGCTCCTCCGTCAACACCGACAATCACATCACACTGGCGGATAATTTCTTGATAATAAGGTAATGGATCTACAGAACCGGAACCTATTATGAAATAGGTTGGCATAAGGTCCTGAAAGAACGAATGTACTCAGTAGGATCCTGCTGCTTTACCAGGTCACTACCAATAATAAACAAATCAACTCCGCTAGCTGCTAAAGCAGGCACCAGGGAGAGCTGGATACCCCCGTCCACTTCGAGTAGATAGGAGTAACCATAACAAACTCTAAGCTGATTGAGTGTTTCCGCTTTTTCTAGAACGTCCAGATGGAAGGATTGACCGCCAAAACCGGGGTTCACAGACATCAACAGAATAAAATCCAGCTGAGGCAAAAATGGTCGGATCCTATCGATGGGTGTGTCAGGATTGAGAGCCACACCAAATGCAATATTCTGCTCTTTTAAAGAAATCATCACTTCTTCAAGAGATGGAAATGCTTCTATATGAACAGATATCCTAACCGGTTTGATAACCAAAAAAGCTTTAATAGTCTGTTTGTATGCAAGAGGGGTCATCATAAAATGAATATCAAATGGTATATTCCCGGACATTTCTTGTATTTCTTGAGACATCGCCGGAGAAAAAGATAGATTAGGAACAAAGTTGCCATCCATGATATCCAGATGTATAAAATCCACCTCAGATGACACAATCTTTTGATATGTTTCAGAGAAATTCTTGAAGGGAATTGATAAAATTGATGCGCCGATTTTATGGTTTTTCATTGACAATGATATTCACGATAGTACCAACTTGCGCAGGGCTTTCGGGAATAGGTTCCTGTTGATATACCACTCCCCTGGCATGATTTGGGTTAGGTATGAACAACACCGATCCAAGTTTGTAACCGCTAGATTCAATCATATGTTTAGCGTCTTCAAAGGGAATATCCAATAAACTAGGAACAGAAGGTAAACCGGGTACAGAGACAGAAACATTTACTGTGCTTCCACTTAACACTTCGGTACCTTGTCGAGGATTTTGGGAGAGTATGATGCCCGGTCCTGCTTGATTGTCATGCACTTCGGTAATTTCGCCTAAGAATAAACCCATGTTTTTCAGCGTTTCAGCAGCTTTTCCATAATTTTGGTTGATTAAGGAGGGAACAGTCACCTTAGTAGCTCCCTGGCTGATAAAAAGTTGTATTGTTCTGCCTTTTTTGACTTTAGTCATCGGATACGGATTTTGTGTAACCACATAACCTGCCGGAGTAGTCGGAAAAAATCCACCCTCCACAAAATCAGCTTTAAGGTTTTTGTTACGAATTATCTCCATCGCTTCTTCCTGGGATTTGCCTCGTAGATCCGGTACCATTTGTAAGGCTGAACTGCCAAGTTGACATCCGATTAAACAAACCGATATCATAAGAGTTATCATGCAGATACTCGGTTTGTTTAATCGAGGCATTGTCATTCAGTTATCTATTCTTGTACTCTTTCAGGATATTTAATACCTGTCGGATATCTTCTTCGGTGTGAGAGGCAGAAATCTGGAAACGAATCTCCTCATCTCCGCGCGGTACCACAGGGAAACTCAAACCGGTAGCCAATACGCCGTTTTCTGTCAGATACTTTACCAGAGCTATATTCTTGGTGGTATCTCTTACCATTAAAGGAACAACTGGATGTTCTCCTGGTAATGTCTCGTAACCATTTTCAATTAAACCGTCTTTAAACATTTTGGTGACTTTTCTGAGATGTTCAAGAATCTTCAAACCTTCTGGGCTGTCAATAATCTCAAGCGCTTTCATGGCTCCAGCTGCTTCGCCTGGCGAGATTGGATTGGAATAAATATAGGTAGGCGCTTTTTGGTGAAGGTATTCCACAATTTGAGCGCTGGTAGCAACAAATCCACCGTTGGTGCCGAAAGATTTTCCAAGTGTGCCCACTAACACATCTACCTTGCCCATGGCATTGGCATATTCGATTGTTCCGCGACCGGTTTTACCAAAAGCACCAATACCGTGTGAGTCATCCACAAATAACAGGATGCCCTCCTGGAATTTGTCATCATATTTTTCGCAAAGAACGGCAATAATATCCAAAGGAGCATTGTCGCCTCTCATAGAAAAAATACCGTCTGTGATGACGATGAAGCGGTTTCCTTTCCCGATAGAAGCCTGTATCTGCTCTTCGAGCATCTTCATATCCAAATGCTTGTAAATCATCTTCTCTTTTGGACGGGAAAGCTTCATTGCGTTAATAATGCAGTTATGGTTTAATTCATCACTGATAATAATGGTTTCAGCAGATGTCAAGGAAACAAATGTGCCGATCGTGGACATATAAGCAGAACTATAGAGCATCGCCGCTTCAGTTCCGCAGAATTTAGCTATCTTCTTCTCCAATGCAATATGCACATCAAAGGTACCGGAAATAAATCTGACTGCCCCGGGACCAGCTCCATATTTCTTCGTAGCTTTTTCTTCCTCTTCCATGATATCCGGTCTAAGGGACAATCCTGCGTAAGAATTTGCATTCATACGGATGAATTTCTTACCGGGGTGACCTTGAATGATGAACCTGGGACCGATATTACCAGTAGCATTTTCGACACCGGTTACAACCATTTCCGGTGCTTTTGCAGTACCTTTCTCAATTAATTCATTAATTTCAGAATGTAACGTTTTATGTAGTCTTTCAAATGGCATCTAATCTTTCCTCCTATAAATTATTTTAGTTTTTTAGATAACGTATCAAGCATATCTTTCGTCATATTGTCCAGGTTATATTTCGGATTCCATCCCCATTCTTTTCTGGCAGCGGAATCGTCAAAGCTGTTGGGCCATGAATCTGCAATCCCCTGACGGACAGGATCAATGTTATAAGTGATAGTGAAATCAGGCATATATTTTTGAATAGCGGCGGCAATCATCTTGGGTGTAAAGGACATAGCTGAAATATTAAACGCATTACGGTGAATCAGTTTGGATGGGTCTGCCTCCATTAACTGGATAGAACCTTCAATCGCATCAGGCATATACATCATATCTAAGTAGGTATCTTCCCGTAAAAAACAGGAATAGGTTTTTTGCTTAATCGCTTCATAATAGATCTCAACGGCGTAATCAGTCGTACCACCACCAGGAAGCGTAAGATTGGATATAAGACCGGGATAGCGTAAACCTCTGACATCCACGCCCCATTTCAGGAAATAATAATCACACAGTAGTTCTCCGGCTACTTTGGTCACACCATACATCGAAGTTGGCCTCTGTATGGTATCCTGGGGAGTATGATCCATTGGAGAGGTAGGTCCAAAGGCAGCAATTGAGCTGGGAACGAACAGAGCTAAATTAAACATTCTGCCAGCTTCCAGAATATTGTATAATCCTCCCATATTCACATGCCAAGCTTTTTGAGGATTCTTTTCACCGGTACCGGATAGAATAGAAGCCATATGGTAGATTGTCGTGATATTGTGTTTTTTCACAACCGCTGCAACAGCTTCCATATCCGTAGCGTCCAACGTTTCAAACGGTCCGGCTTTGAGTACTTCTTCCGAGGGAGCCTTCACATGTCCGGCGACAACAACATTGTCTGAGCCATGCTGTTTGCGTAATGTGATCATCAGTTCAGAGCCGATCTGTCCTAACGCTCCTGTAATCAATATTTTTCCCATCATATCCTCCGTATTTAGTTTGTAACCATTAACCTTAAATTTATACCATATCCGCTTTTTTTATTCAATGTAATGGTATGCCAGTTTAGTGCAAGTAAATCACTTATAATCAAGGCTTTAATAAAACCACCGTTTAAAAATTCTGATTTGTTCTAAGTCTTCTTCCAGGCTATTTTTAGGAGTTTCCAAAAT
>JAQVYZ010000194.1 GCA_028708485.1 Caldisericia bacterium
TAGAAACAATATTGATGCGTTTCTGCTCAATAACGCCACAATGTAAAAAATAAATTGGGACAAGAGTCCCAATTTATTTTTATGGAAAAAAGTATCAAAATTATGAGTTTATGGGAACATTCTTCATTTCATCAAATCAATATATTCGATTCTGCCATATCCAACTTCGATGAAAGGTTTTTTTCAAAAGGGAGCTCAAGTAAAACTTTAGCCAGGGAGCTGTCCTCTATGCGCAGTACATTACCACTCTTTGTTTGATTATCCAATAATTCTAATGAGCCATACCATACAATCCTTTGATCAATAACTGCGTATTGCTTTGAACCTTGATTGTTATACTCAATATCAATTCCCTCAGAACAGAGCGAATCCGAAATAAAACTTGGCTTTTCTCCAGTAATAATTGTCACTTTAATATGTTTTTCCCGCATATAAATAAATGCTTGTTTCATCGATTCGATATGTCCTTTATCGATATGCGCACTCATTATAAGTACTTGTTTTCTTGCCTCAAGTAAATCCTTTACAAACGTTTCGAAGTAATCATCACTTTCAAATAGATAACCGATCTCAATCCATTTCGTATCCATAGGTTTGACTGTATATCCAGCATCCCGATATGCTTTTACTCTTTTATAGAACATCCTTTCCAGAACTGGCACGTGGAGATCAACATAGTCATACACACGGACTTCTTTTTTATTCTCATGGAATCTGTGCAGTCTTCCAATATATTGATAAACGGTACCATACCAAGCAATGGGTGAAGTTAAAAAGAGTGTATCCAAGCATGAATCATCAAACCCTTCTCCAATATATTTCCCAGTTGCAATGATAAATCTGGGTTTTTGTTTTATAGAAGAGGTTAATTCTGCTTGAATGATTTGGCGTTCCTTTTTTTTAAGCCTACCTGACATAAAGATAAGGTCACCAATCTCTTCTTCTAGTCGGTTTTTTAATAATTCAGCGTGTTTAATGCGATCACAAAGAATTAAAACATTTCGTTTGTCTTTCCAAGCTTGTAAAGCATCCTGTATTATCTGACTATTACGAGATTCGTCTAAACTAATCTTTTCGTAAATATCTTGAATTCTGTATCCTTCTTCTTTTGAAGGCAAAGTAAACGTGGTGATTTTTGGAGATACAATGTGTTGAAAAGGTGTTGTTTGAGTATATTGTTTTAAACTCACAGAATGCCGGATTGGACCTAATCTCATCGAAATAATAGGATGATGTCCATCTTTTCTCGTGGGGGTAGCAGTAAAACCATACAGGAATTTTGCATTAGCAGCTTTGATTACTTTCTCAAAGCTAAATGCTGAAATATGATGACATTCATCAACAATGATCATTCCATATGACTTTATGAGCGATCTCACATCGCCATCATCCGTCATCGACTGTAAAAGGGCTACATCGATTATCTGGCTCGGATTATACTTTCCTCCCACGATTGTACCAATCGAAACTGGGGAGAGAAATTGTTTTAATCTTTCAACCCATTGATCTAATAATTGCTGGCGGTGGACGAGTATTAATGTATTTACCTTTTTTTTAGCTATAAGCCAAGTACCAATTACCGTTTTCCCGAAGGCTGGTATAGCTGACAATATTCCGGTTTGATAACTATTTAGTTTGATTGCAGCTTGTTCTTGAGCATCATTCAATTTCCCGGTAAAGTGAATATGAATTGGCACGCCAGAGGTGGTTTTATCCTGTATAATCAAAGTAACTTCATTATTATCGAAGAAATCCTGTACTTCTTCTAAGCATCCTCTCGGTAGGATTAGATTTTTTTCATCCTCTTCAGCTAAATGGATAATTCTTGGTTTACCAAATGTAGACAGCCGAAGAACTTGAGCTTTGTAAAATTCAGGATTTTTAAATGCTGCCATTCTTATTAGTGTATTTATTACACGATGGCTTAACCCTTCTTTTTCGATATAGATATTATCTGCTATCAGTATAAGAACTGATGAAGGCCATTTTTCAGCGATCAACATTGTTTTGCTATCCTTTATCCACGACTGCTTTTCTCCTGGTTCCTTATTTTCTCGTAAAGTTCCCATTTCATGATCTTGAGATAGTATTTTGATCGTCTTGAAGAGCGATGTTTTCCGTACTCTCTCCACGCTTGATAGATAACGCCACTGATCTTCATATAGTAAAAAATTTTCATTTACAAATACACTATTTTGCTGTTCCATGGCTTCTTTTTGAAATGGTAACGCTATCAGGTTGCCTAATCCGCCTTTTGGTAAAGTATCTTGATTTGGAAAGAGCCTGTCATAGGATTCAAAACCAATTTGATAATTTCGCTGCATAGTTTCTGTAATTAAAGCAGATCCAAATCGTCTCGCTAAATGCGCCGATATGGACGTTTCAAAGAAAAACCACAAATGAGCTCCATTACCAGAACGTGAACGTTCTATGGCACAAGGTATTTGATGAATCTCGCATGTCTTACGCAGAACAAATACATTTTGCATCCAATTTTTTTCATCAAAATCAATAGCCAAAAAATGACATGTTTCATCCGGCAATAAAGGGTATATTCCGATAATTATTTTGCCTAAAAGATGTTTTCTGACAGCAGTATGATCGAATGGTGCAAAAACTCTATTATCACATTCAGAACATCTAATCGATGGTTTAAAACATTTTCCCTTTACCCATTCATGAATGCATACCGGTGAATAGCCAACGCGTTCATGGCTGTGCATTTCCCATCTTTTTGCGTAAACATCTGTCCTTCCATGAAAAAGAGATAGAAGCAATGTGATCTTTTCCTCTATAGAACTGTTCTGATCAACGGTCTTATATCCCATTGTAGCTTTAGGTTCTTGAATTGGTTCAGCAAAGAGAGAGATTGGCGAAAACGTTTGTTGATAACGCTCATCCTGTAAATCCTGAATGGTTTTTCTAAGTTGTTGGTTTTCTTTCTTCAAACGTCCTAATTCTTTCAATAGAATTTTATCAAATGGGCTTTTATCATTATTCATTAGTTAAACTGATATT
>JAQVYZ010000195.1 GCA_028708485.1 Caldisericia bacterium
ACTTTGATTGTTTCGTTCTACTTGTAGAATAGTAAAGCCGCCAACTAGGCCGGTAGAGGTGACATGAGTTCCCCCGCATCCACATTTATCTACACCGGGAATCTCAACCACTCTTACAGTTTCTTTTTGGATTGGTTTTCGTAAGGAAGGATCACCTTTTGATTCTGTGATGAATACAGGAATATCTTTTAGTATCGTTTCTAGGGTGTGTCTTTCGATCTCCTGATAACAGGAAAGGTTATCAGAAGCTTCCAATAACTCGATTTTGCTCATTTTGTCCTGTATAGCGAAGCCGTCACTCTTCCATCCAAACAGCTTTTCTGCCCATCCGGAAAAAACATGCTGCGCTGTGTGCTGTTGACTGATCTCCCAATGATACAACTCATCACGGCACAAGGTTGCCTGACCAATCTGAAAACCTGAATCCTGCGGCATTTCCCATCCGTATCCTTGATCAAACAACTGAACTGAGCTAATCAGCCCTTCTGCGTTGCCTTGTAAAAGCCTGCCTCTGTCGGATGGTTGCCCTCCTCCGCCTGTATACAAGGAATTTGACGACAACAACACAAATGATTTTTGACCCACTTGAACAATATCCAGAATGTCCACTATTTCCGGCATATGATCCCTCTTCTCTCTATCAGGTTATTCTTGATCTGAAATCGCAAACACCATACATTTCATTATAATAAGTTGCATGAAAAATAAATGGATTTTGATATTCATCATGTTGTTGCTCATACCCGGATGCCGGAAAAATACAGAGAAAGTACAGAATAAACCAAAGATGATTCCCATTGTCTGGTATTCACCCGAATGGGAAACCCGGGAACTACCGGAAAAACGGATTGAGTTGTTACGATTTCACCATACGGTAGAGTGCGAGGATTGCAGAATGGTGGGGGAGATGGTGCTGTATCTTCTTCAAAATACTTTCAACGAAGAAGCGAAACAGGGAAAAATCATCTATAAGTCCATCAACAGTGAATTACTGGAGAATAAGCCTCTACTGGATCATTTCCAGGTAATGGAGGAAGATTTTGTGATCAACGTTGTGTCGCAGGAGGAAGAGAGTATTACACATGACCCGGAACCATTAGCGTTAGCCAAAGAAGCGGATAAACTGCATATTTATCTCAAAGAGATGCTGGCTGACCATCTTTCCAAACTAGGGAATTCTTAGCCAGTCTCTGAAAATGAATCACTTTTTTGCTTTCCTGATCGGCTTCGGAACCGGTATCCTGGTTTTAATCATCGTACTGAACTGGAAAAAACACGAGTCGAAACAGATAGCCAGAACGATGTTCCAGGAATCTTTCAATACTATGCGGGATACGATGAATATGGTCTCTATGGATGCCCTAAGACAGAATGCCAGCTCTTTTTTACAATTGGCTGACGCTACTTTATCGAAACAAACCCTTGAGGGACAGCTTCATCTTGAGAATAAAAAACAGCTGATTGACCAGACACTTGAACAAATCAAGCTCGAACTGAAGAAGATGGAAGACATGGTGAACCATTATGAGAAAGACAGGGAACAAAAATTTGGCCAGATCAGCCAACAACTGAAGTTTTCCGCGGAACAGACAGACCAGCTGCGCAATACCACTAACCAGTTGCATACAGCCTTAGCAAATACCAAAAGCAGAGGTCAGTGGGGAGAAAGAATGGCTGAAGATGTCCTTAGGATGTCCGGATTCCTGGAGGGTTTCAATTATTCGAAACAGAAGATGTTAGAATCTTCCCAGAACAGACCCGATTTTACCTTTTTCCTCCCTCAGGATTTGAAAATTCACATGGATGTAAAGTTCCCTCTTGATAACTACCTCCTGTTCCTAAACACACAAAATGAATCGGAACAGGTAAAATTCGCAGGACAATTTATTAGGGATGTGAAAAACAGGATCAAGGAAGTAACAGGCAGGGATTATATTAATCCTTCAGAGCATACAGTTGATTTTGTTCTGGTATTCATACCCAACGAGCAGGTATATCATTTTATTCACGAAACAGACCAAACGATCCTGGATGATGCCTTAAGAAACAAAGTGATCTTATGTTCACCGATTACTCTCTATGCAATACTGGCTATTATCCGACAATCGGTGGAGAATTTTAATCTTGAGCATACCGCTTCTGAAATACTTGGGTTAATGAGTCAATTTCAAAAACAATGGCAACTATTCCAGACAAGTCTTGAGAAAATGGGTAAAAAAATCGAGGAGGCACAAAAAGAGTACCATATGCTGATTACAACTCGGAAAAATCAGCTGGAAAAACCTCTTCAAAAAATAGATTCTATTCGACAATCAAAGGGAATAGAGATGACAGAGGATGATAACTGTTCCCAGGATGAGTATAATGAAACATACAAATTAGAGGAGGTGAATGATGAGTATATTTAAACAATCGGCCACAATTACTTCGCAGAGAAGCACGCTACTTCATTCTGAACTGATCATAAAAATCTTGCTGTGCCTTGGATTTGCAGCCATAACAGGCCTATCCGCCCAAATGAAATGGTATGTCCCCGGAAATCCGGTTCCTTTTACTATGCAAACAGCAGCGGTAATACTTTCTGCTTTATGGTTAAAAAAATGGGCAGGTCTAAGCCAATTATTCTATATCATTCTGGGATGCTTTGGGGTTCCCTGGTTTTCGAATTATGCCAGCGGGATGAATATTCTATTTCTTCCTACAGCTGGTTATTTGATCGGTTTTGTGTTTACGGGTTATGTTGGCGGTTGGTTTGTCGAAAAGTACTTTTCTCGTTTTCATTTTTCCTCTTTTGTCGGTTTATTCCTGATCACCGTGCTTTTTACACATGGATTTGGCTTGTTATACCTGAGCTCATGGATGAATTTCACCCATCAGACAGGTTTATCGTTAGCTTTCTTGTTAACCAAAGGCACTTTACCTTTTCTATTGTTTGATTTATTCAAAATAATGCTCGTTACCGGACTGTATACTAACAAGGCTTAATCACATGAGAGAATGGCTCAGCCAGGAA
>JAQVYZ010000196.1 GCA_028708485.1 Caldisericia bacterium
CCGACGCTCTTCCGATCTCTTTTGCTTCCTCTTCGACTTTCATGGGAGCATCGGTAGCACCAAAATCGATGGTTTTCTCAATTAAAGTATTGATTCCAGCTCCGGAACCGACAGCCTGGTAGTTAACCTGAACCTGTTTTTGCTGGTTGTAATTATCGAAATATTTTTCATACAGAACTTTTGGGAAAGTAGCTCCAGCCCCACTAAGCTCTTTTGCTTCCTGTATAACAGGATTTTTCCCTGTACAAGAGATCATGATCATTGAAAATAACATAACGACTCCGGTTGCTAAGAATAAGTTTTTTTTCATTTTTTCTCCTTCATTTTCTTTCTACTTAAACTGTATCGTGTTTCATCTTCGATAATGTTAAGAGTTTATTAAGAGATTGTTTAATCCGGATTAAGATCATTTTCTTTCTTCCGGAAGAATAACGGTAAACTTTGTACCCTTTCCAAATTCACTTTCAACCTTTACACTGCCATTATGCTCTTCCACAATGTGCTTCACAATGGAAAGCCCGAGACCCGTTCCTTCTGATTCTCCCGTTCTTGCTTTATCCACTTGATAGAATCTTTCAAAAATACGTTCCTGCTCGATAAAGGGTATTCCAATCCCGGTATCAGTTACTGAAATGATAATTTCGCAATCTTCCTTTTTCGCAATTAACGTAATCGCTCCAAGATCTTGAGTAAATTTAACCGCATTGTCCATAAGGTTGATCAATAACTGTCTGATTCTTAGCTTATCTGCATGGAGTGTTAAGTCAGGCCTGTCCAATTCAAAAGAAAACTGGATTGATTTTTTGTTTAACTTTTCTCTATATAACTCCTCAATATCCTTAAACAATTCTTGAATACTGAACGTAGTTTTTTGAAGAGACTCACCTGTTTCAATTTTGGAAAGAATCAGCAGATCGTTTACAATATCGATTAATCTGACTACATTGCTGTGGATAATCTTGCTATAATGCTTTTGCTTCTCCAGTTCGAGCTTTTCCTCAGAGGATAACATCTCTGAATAACCCAGCATGGCAGTTAAGGGGCTTTTTAATTCATGGGAAACATTTCCGATAAAATCTGACCGTACTTTCTCCAGCTTCCTGAGATTGGTGATATCCTGAATCAACAATAACGCTTTCCAACCCGATTCGTTCGCTTGAGAGGGTAAAGGGATAATTTTATACAGCACAGAGGTTTCCTGGGGAATAATCAATTTAGCCTCCCCCTGGAATTGTTGTTTTTCATGAATAGTCTTCCGGATACGGTCCATCAATTCAGTGGACCGAATAATCTCCCATAACCACTTCTCCGAAGGTTGCAAAGAGAAGTGTAAAATGGAAGCTGCAGCAGAATTATGAAAATACACTTTTTCGTCCTGATCAATAATGACCACTCCCTCCTGTAGTTGATTCATTAATCCCAATAATACCTTTAGCTTGCTCTGATTATCCGATAAATTGGTATCATAACGGGCTTGTACTCTTCGTAGGATCCTCACCAAGGAACCTTTCTCAATATCTGTATATTCCGGAAAGGATTCCATAAATATATCCACCGGGTTCCACATCACTTGAGAAAAAATGATCGTTAAAATTAGTGAAATCATGAGGATTGGCACGACCACCTGAATAAAATCAACCCAGAACATCTGATTGGATCCTTGAAAATAAAGAATCAACCAAACCGCTAAAACGCTTAAACAACTCACTACATACGTAAACCAAAAAAATCTGTTTTTCATGATTTCACCACTCTGGCGGAAAATCGGTACCCAACTCCCCGAATTGTATGAATAAACCTGGATGATTCACCAAGTTTTTTTCTCAGTAAGGTGATATGGACGTCAATCACCCTATCTACCACAATCGCATCATCCTTCCATATCGCTTCCAATATGAATCCCTATTTAAAACCTTATTCTCGTTCGAAGCTAAGAACTCTAACAATTTATACTCGATTGAAGTCAGTGACAGTAGTGTGCCATTCGCTACCACTTCCATGCTCTCTCTGTTGATCATCAACTCTCCTTGGTTAATATTGATCAAAGCCTTTTCCTTTAAAGAAAGGCGATCCAATATTTTGTGGATTCGTGCCAGTAATACTTTTTGGCTGAATGGTTTGGTTACATAATCATCCGCTCCCAGTTCCAATCCTTCCACAATATCTGTCTCATCACTTCGGGCGGATTCGATAATGACCGGTATAGATCCCCATTTCAGATGAGATTTGATGGTTTTTAGCACCTCCATCCCGCTGATTCGTGGAAGCATTAGATCGAGCAAGATTAGATCAACTTTGTGCTTTCCGAGGATTTCTGACACCTTTTCACCATTGGAGGCTAACAAGGTAGCAAATCCATCTTTTTCAAGATGAACTTGAATCAATTCAGCGATATCCTCTCGGTCCTCAACAATCAGAATAGTTTTCACTCCGTTACACCTTATCAGAAGATTTTTGTACTATTCTACTTCGATTTGCATTTTTCTATGTTAAGATTTTGTAAAATCTCTACGGTTGTAGGATTGGTAATGTGAAATACCGCCCTAACCACATCAGTTCTTCTTTTAATCGTTTGACAGGAAGACCGATTACGTTATCCAAGTCACCCTGAATTTCTTGCACCCAATCAGAGGGTATCTCCTGAATGCCATAAGCTCCTGCCTTATCCAGAGGATCTTTTATTTGAGTATACGCTTGAATTGATTCATTCGTTAACGGTTGAAATTGTACCGCAGTAAAATCAACAAAGTACCTGTGCACTCGATTCTCTTTTTCTAGGATACGAATACTTACTCCTGTCAATACTTCGTGCCGGGTACCACTGATATTACGTAAAAAACGGATTGCTTCTTCCTGGTTAGCTGGTTTTCCGAGAATAGTATGGTTCCAGACTACAATAGTGTCCGATGATATCAGACAGTAAGAGGAAGGTAGATCATTTGTTTGAGCCGATAGATTCTTGCCTACTGCATTTTTTCTCACA
>JAQVYZ010000197.1 GCA_028708485.1 Caldisericia bacterium
TCTTGATCGCTCAAGCAGCAGAAGACATAGAAAGTCAGTTAAATCTGGTTGATTTGGGAAGACTTGGACCCGATGGGGATATCAACGCAAGGGAGTTGGTCTCTGAAATCGGAAAAAAAGTGAATATGGCGAACTTAGCATTTCGGGAGCACGCCTCCGCAGATTTTAACGAGGTGGGCTTGTCGATCGTCCGTTTTTCCAATACCTTTCAGCTGTCCGGTGCCGGGGGGGAAACAGCCTGTCATAATGCCTCTTTCGCTTATCTGCAGAAGAGAAACGGCATTTGGAAGATCATTTCTTTTGCACCGGATGAGTTCCTGGAGATTCAATTTTTGCTAGAGAACCAGCAAAAAACGCTTCAACATCCCACCGGCTTTTTGTTAGCAGAAACCGATAAAATCAAGACCATCAATCAAAAACTGAACCAAGGCATTCACCAAATCAGGGTGGATGAATTCAAAGCTTCATTGGATACGGGCTTTTCGCTGATCGGTTTTGTTCCAGGGGTGGGAGACACTATCTCCAATACGTATACGGCAATAGACATGGTAATGCAGATCCCCAGCATCGTCTCTGATATACGACTCGGGAACTATAATTGCGCCTATTTTGGATTTGTCCAGATTGGGTGGGGCGGTATCCAAATACTGGCGGAGTATATCCCCGGCGCTGATCATGGGACGGATGCCTTAGCGATCCTGCTCGATAACGCTGTGCTAAATGTTCGGTATCAATGGGCATTTCTGATGATCAAAAACGCAATTATCAATACCCGAATATCCGGAAAAAAATACCTGTACCCGTATTATAAAACAGGGGTGAGTATTCCAAAGGACATTCGATACGTCGAAATCAATGATTGGCCCTTGAGTACGATGATTCCTCCGGAAACACTCTATATCATGAGTGATAAACTCTATACCGAGAGCATTCCGCTCTATTTTGCCTTAATCGGTTGCGTCAAAGTGGAATTAAAAGGCTCAAAAGAACTGACCGATGCCTGCAAAGTGCTAAAAGCAAAATTCGATTCTGACAATGGACTGGCGCTGTTTCCGGTTGTTTTTAAAAATATCGTACAGGAAGCGGTTTCTGAAGGCGCAACGGTGCTTGAAAAAATGAATCCCGGCAGGAGAATCCAGTTCAACGCTTCCTGTGAGAGGGGCATCCAGTTCCTGAAAGTCAAAACAACGGATGGTGATGACACCGAACCTCTTATCGTGGAGAACTTGGTCTATAACGTGATTAACAACGTCTATGTGTATGACAAGGCCAACAAACCACTCGCCTCCCTAAATACCAAAGTGAATGAAAAATTGGAAGGATTTCGTTTTGTCGGCATCATCCCCGATGGGATCAAAAAAGAAATGAAGGTTACTGACGTAGATTTGTCCAAAGTAAAATGCATTCAATACTCTATGGAGGATACCAAGATTGCGGAATTATCCATTAAAGGGACAACGTATGCCATTGTAGGCAAAGCGAATGGCAGAACCATACTTCATGTACGTTATTTTGGCAGTCCGGCTATCCGGCACCGAAAAGAAGTGTTGGATGTGGATGTGTTGATCCCGGTCAGCGTGGGAGATACCTTTGAGCTCGAACCCAAAGAGGTGAATTTGCAGATTAATCAGGATTTTACCTGGAAGGTGACTATTTCAAATCCTCCCGCTTCTTATTTTACTCGGTGGGATTTCGGGGACGGATCCGGAATGGTCGAATCCATCAAAAACAACATCCGTTTATCCAACGAAGTGAAGATGACGTATCGCTACCAGAAACCGGGAACGTTTACCATTCAAGTATACTTGGTGGATGGGAGCAGTAACAAGACCATTACCTATGCAAAAGGAACAGCAACTGTAGCAGAAAGTGGTGCTGCTTTCCCGAAATATATCTCTTTTGGAATCTATCTCTATAACGAATACAATCTCTCCAATGAACAGAAGACTATCCGAAGCGAAATAGCATTCAATCTGAATTCCAACGACGATGCGGTGATAGGCAAGTTGTCCTGGTCGGGGAAAACCTTTACTTATGTGATTGATGAGAGCAAAGACGGCACTACGCTCAAACTAACCCTGACGGGTACTTTGTCCGGTGATTATAAAACGATGAACCTGAGAATGGATATGACAGCGAAAGGCACCAGCGAACGTTTAAAAACCCCCATTCAGGAGTCCATGAGTTTTGAATTCAAGAATCTGCCTATTGAAACCTTTCACCATGATGATAAAACGTTTCGGATGCAATATAAGGGAGAAAGCCTTAAGAATTTCTTAACTACTTTTAAGCACGATTACCAGTTTGAAGACCTTTCTGTAGAGACCGGCAAATATTACATCGGTACCGGCAAATACTCCTATACTATCTGGAATGAAGACTCTGCCATCGGTTGCTACGGTTTCAACCAATAAAAAAAGTAGGACAAGGGAAGTCCCCTGTCCCAAATATAAGGAGGAAGAGATGAGCTATTGGGAAAATTTGTGGATGAGATATGAAGTAGGAACTAAATTGGGTTTAAGTGATTTTTTAATCGGTTTTTTCTTTCTGTCCTTCTCTTTTTTAATTTTTTTAGTGGAACGCTCTTATGCATTTCAGGCTTTTCTTTTATTGGTAGGAATGTTGATATTTCTAATTATTTTCTCCATTCGATGTATATTTGGTTACTTAGATACTCATCCAATGCAAATACCTAATTTGACGATTTGGATTTTGCTCCATTGGTTGATAACAATACCTTTTTTAATTCTTTATGTTTATTTGATTTTCTTTGATGTGATCGGCGTTAGAAAATTATATCTATCTGCTTTAATATTCTTAGCTAATTTGTCTTTCTTACTTTTGACTAAGAAATTTCGGTTTTTATGGTATAACGTTTTATTCTTGGTCGGCTTTGTAGCGTATTGGCATATGCCAACGCTTCATCCTGTTTTAAAATGGGGGTTTTTATTTGGTCTTCCCTGCTTTGTCATGATTGTGAATG
>JAQVYZ010000198.1 GCA_028708485.1 Caldisericia bacterium
GTTGGTGTATCGTTGGCGGTAGTCAGGATGGCAATCGTCCCTGTTTCATCAGCAAAATCATACCACCCGATTTGCAGAGATGGCTGTGTTCCGGTTGCCGTAACAGTTCCTTTTACCGATAAAAACCGCTGGTCATAATTCACCGGATTGGCATTGATATCCGCAGTTTTCACCAATAACGGCTCAGCCGGATACCCACTGGTGCAGCTGACCAAACCTATCATCAGACCAAATAAACAGAAAAAAGTAATCCACTTTTTCATAGTCCCCTCCTTATTTGAGTGTAAAGCTATTACATATTTGCAAATAAACATCCAAAAATTCTGAAAATAGCGGTTTCTCCGCAATATAATATATATCATATCCGATACCATCTCGCAGAATAAAAACATGGGCTTCCTGTAATCTTGCCCCTGTCTTGTTAATACCACCGCCCACCATAATATGCCCGGTATTATTCTTAATCGTGATGGGAGCGTTGGAGACAGATTCATACGAAGTATACAAAGGTACCCTGGTGGCTTCCACTTTTTTGCTCCACGTCATGGCATCTGCTTCGGTGATGGTTTGGGTCACGTTGATGCCTATTTCTGCATATCCTCCAAAGAAGCGAAGGTTGTTTTCCTTGGCTTCATAGGTTCCCTGGAAGAATATCAGGTTGTCACCGTCAGGAACCGGTTTAAAGGCATTCACTCTCGGTAAATTGACCGTATAATTTTTCGAATCATACAAAGACCATTGTCCAATCTGATATTGCGGCAATAAATAGGCATTGGCAGGATTTAAGGAATATAGGAAGGAGATCCAGGGGGAATCGTATGAATGATCCAGTTTTGAATATAAACTATACACTTCCAGGTTGAAAGCATCGATTGGCAGCCAGATAGAAAGACCGGAAGCCTCTTCCAGGTTTAACAAAAAAGGATTGTCATCTACATTGCCTTCAGTAAAGTCTTTTTCCAGAATAAATAAATCCAACACTTTCAGGACTTCTGCAGCGGTATCTTTGATGGTCTTTTCCTGAATTCGGTTATCGGAATAGATTTTCTGTACGAAATACCGTAAATCGACATAAGTCGAGTAAATACCTTCTGCTTCAATAGAAGGACAATTCCTCGCAATTTCTCTTAAAACGTCCCCATACCAGGGAAATGTCCGGATCAAAGCAAACGTCATATTTTGGATGGCAGTTTGTAATTTATCTGCCTGGAGCATGTCAAAAGCAGCGTAGATCTGAGGAATTTTTCCCATGTCTTCAGGGAGATTTCTGTAACCTTCAATAAAATTCTTTACCAACGCTCTGGAAAATTCAATCCTACTGACACCGGACTGTTCTGCTAAAGGCTTAATCGGCTGGTCGAGGTTAAGATAGTTATATTGTGAGATCTCGGAGGCCACAATACAATAGGCTTCTTCTTTCAGCTCGTATAACACTTCCCACATACCCATTAAGCAGGAGTAAATATGTAGCACATCCAGTTTACGGTTTGTTTCGAACCTGGCTTCTCGAATGGCTTTCTGTAAATCTGTGCCGGACATGAAGGATCCCTGGATGGTATCTTCGACAATACCTGTCCAACCGCCTCCGTGAGAAGAGATGATCAGAGCCATCTGGTTGGCAGGGTAGTTTTGCTCCCCCCAGATTATAAAATCTTTCAGCACCCTGTAATCAGCTGAATCTACTTTTCCGACCGAGACAGGGGTTGAATTAATAACGTTGGTGTCTTCATCTTTCGTGATAAAGTATCGAAATGCTTCTCCACCCGTGGATTCCTTTGAGAATTGTACTACCATGTTAAATTTTGGATTGGAGCCGATCTTTTCCAGTAAATTGATGTCATCTTCCATTAAAGACTCTAAATTATTGGTGCCGCCTAAATAAACCAATACAGTCCAGTTGGCAAGATTGGGACTTCCGCTTCCTTCCGGACTGATGATAGTTCTTTTTCGGCACGATGCTGACGATATGATCACAATACACCCAAGAAAGACAATGAATAATCGTTTCATTACCAGCTCCTTGCTATCATCAAAGTTCAAGATTACTCATTATTATAAGAAAATTGCTTAGGCTTGCTATACTTTATACAAATGATTTCAGTGAATAGCGTAGAAAAAGAAAAAATATTTTTTTCAGGAAGGTAATTTTGACACCTGTAGGGCATTCCCTCACCGGCTTGGCAATTGGTATCAGTGCAGTACCAGCAGCATTTTCAACGAAAAAAAAAGTACTTCCTGTTTTGTGTTTTATCGTTCTTGCCAATTTCCCTGATATTCCCATTCCGTATTGGGGGCATGATTTATACTATTTTAGCCATAGTGTTTTTATGAATTTTGTTCTGTTTCTAATCATCGGTATTTTGATCCGGAATATCGTCCAAAAGATCTATCCCGCAGTCCCTGTTTGGAGAATATTCTTGTTTGGCTGGATCGCTTGGTTTAGTCATTTATTACTGGATTCCTTTTATAACCATGGATTAGGAGTCATGATATGGTGGCCGTTTTTTGAGCAATCTCTTTGTTTGCCTATTCCCTGGTTTTCCGTTTTGAATGCCCCTATTCTCCCCATAACAAAAGAATCTCTCAGAATTTGGAGTATTGAGTTCATCAGTTATTTGCCTTTAGTATTGATAGCGGTGTTGCTAAAGAGAATAATGAAGAGAAGGGGCACTTTTCAGGGGATTATTCCGGGAAAATAAAAAACTCCCCGAGAGGGGCTCGAACCCCCAACCTACTGGTTAACAGCCAGCCGCTCTGCCATTGAGCTATCGGGGAATAAATCCACCAAAAAGTTCTCAAATGAGTATATTTTTTTTTCCATGCTTGTCAAATGACTGCATTTGTATTCAAAGAGAATGCCATTACAATGATAAAGAATCCTCACCTAAGGAGTCCGTGATGAGTAATACGGTTTATCTGTTCGTGTTTTATGGTGCTTTTTCCCTGATTATCATTATTTTGGT
>JAQVYZ010000199.1 GCA_028708485.1 Caldisericia bacterium
CGGGTGCTAAGGCAATCTATTCGTTTCTCGATGAGGTGACCAATTGGTATATCCGTCGGTCCAGAAGGCGTTTTTGGAAAAATGACACGGATGCGGATAAAGCATCTGCTTATGCCGTTTTGTACCATATTATCAGCTCTTCTTCACGCTTGATTGCTCCTTTCACACCATTCTTAGCGGAATATATGCACCGTATTCT
Source organism: Caldisericia bacterium (assembly GCA_028708485.1). GTDB lineage: Bacteria > Caldisericota > Caldisericia > UBA6126 > UBA6126 > UBA6126. Next base: position 200 of record JAQVYZ010000199.1, read on the forward strand.
CTTCTCCTCCCAAGCGGAAGCAAAAAAGAGCGTGCATTTGGAACCGTTTCCGGTTGTGCAGGAGGAGTGGGTCAACCCCTCTCTCGAAGAATCCACCGCTTTTGTGAGGGAATTAATTTCTGCAGGGCTCAAGCTTCGCAAACAACTCGGGATAAAAGCCCGTTTTCCATTATCTGAAGCCGGCTGGATTGCCAAGAAGCCTTGTTCATTCTCAGAGGAGATGAAAGTTTCCGTGCTGGAAGAATTGAACGTGAAAACCCTGACGATGTTCCAGGAGACGAAAACGTATCTTCGTTTTGAAATCAAGCCGAACCTGCCGGTACTGGGGAGGAAATACAGCCAACTCATCCCGCAGATCAAAACGGCATTATTGCAGATAGACCAAGAATCTGACTGGACTACCCGATTATTAGCAGAAGGACAGCAAGATCTAGCGTTAGCCGGGGAAACCATCCGGCTGATACCGGAAGATATTCTGATGATTGTCCAAGGGGTAGGAGATTGGGTAGCAACGGAGATTGACCGGGCGTATGTTGTGCTGAACAAACAGCAATCAGTCTTTTTAATGGAGGAAGGGGTGGCAAGGGAAGTGATCCATGCGATCCAGCAAGCCAGAAAAACCCTTCAGCTCTCTGTTACAGACAGGATACAGATCCAATGGTTCTCCAATCAGCAGAAAACGGTGGAAGCGGTGGAAAAATATAACGATGATATCCGGAAAGAAGTATTGGCTGACTCCATGGAAATGAGGGATGAACTTCCCGAAGCATCAGCGTTAGTACTGGATTTACCTTATGAATATGGTTCTTTTTACTTTGCCGTTAATCTTTCCGGGAGAGTGAAAAAGCAGACTGGTCTTCAATAACCGGATGTGAGGGATGGTTGAGTAAGCATCGGATATCCTTTTCCTGTGAAAATAAATGCCGATGCGTCTCTCCGTCATAATACCGTAAAATAGAGGACAAACCCCTGGATTGAATGGTAGTATCGATCACTTCTTTCGTGTATACTCTTGGATCCACCTGTTTGGTTGCCAGGATAAACGCCCACATCGTATCAAACGAACCCACATATGCAGAATAGCTTCTGACAATCGGAAAGCACTGCGCAATGGTGTGACGGATAGCCCCATGCATCGTATGGTGTTTATTGGTCAACTGAGAAGCCTGTATCGCCAGTATGCCATCATGGTTCAGTTTTCGATGGCAAAGATCAAAAAATTCTTTAGAAAACAAGGCTTTAGAAGGTCCATTCTCAAATGGTTCTGTCAAGTCGGTCAGAATCACATCAAATGAACCGTCTGGCTGGGAATTCAGATGAAACCTTGCGTCTTTGTGAAACAACTGAACTCTCGGATCTTCAAATGATCCCTGATGCCATTCCGGCAGCCAGGTTTTGTATAGTTTGATCGCTTCCGCATCGATATCACATTTTAACACGCTTGTTACCGCAGGGTGTCTCAGGATTTCACGCAAGGTCGCTCCCTCGCCCCCTCCGGCAAGATAGACTTTTTTTGGATTCGGATGCATGGTAAGTGCCGGCTGAACCAAGGCTTCATGATAACGATACTCATCTGCTTGTGCAGACTGAACATCACCGTCTATAATCAGAATTTTACCGAAATAAGGCGACTCACCTATCAGTAGTGTTTGATAGGCGGTAGTTTGATGAATCAGTATCCTGGACAGCCCGTGTAAATGTGTCTCTGACGGATGAATGTGGTCATGAAACATAATCCAGTCAGTCATGTCGGAACGCTTTTATGTGTAAATGAACCGTCAGTGCATGGTAAGCCTCTGTCCAGTTCAGTGCAATGCAGAAATTCAGCTTGAAACTGTTCCTTGATGTACTCATAAGCGATTTTCGGATCCGCTTTTTCGCCACAAGTATAAATATCAAGCGCTGCATAACCGTTTTCAGGCCAGGTATGCACAGAAATGTGTGATTCAGCAATCACGACAACCCCGCTCACCCCTTGCGGGCAGAAGTGGTGAAAAGCAAGTTCTTTAATCTCTGCGTTTGCTCTAATGGCTGCTTGAGAAAGAACATCTTTCACTTTACTTAAATTGTTTAAAACCTCTGCATTACACTTCGAAAGCTCAATTATATAATGCTTTCCCAATGTTAGCATTTCACCAACCCCCTTCCCAAATAAAAAAATAAAACGATGAAAATATAAACAAGCGACTATTATACAAAAAAAAAGGTTAATCCATAATTTTTACGGTAACTTTTGGTGGAAAAATCTGAATAGTGCATTCTGCTGGTGCCTGATTTATTTGCACTATAACCGTGTGTTCGCCATTTAACAATTTTTCGATATTTACAAAAATCTGAAATTTCTGCCATCCTTCTACTACACTTTTTTTCCCGGTAATCGCTACATTGACTTTATGATCGGAGAGGGTGACTATCTTTTTATGATTGGCAGGCAGGATTTGAACCGGGATGTCCTTCAGTTGAATGGTGACCATCTCTTCGGTGGTGATCTTGATCCTGAATTTTGTGTTAGTTTCAATCAATTCCACTTGATCAGGAATGACCAAAGCAATTTCTTTGTCGAGTGTACCTTTCAACAGGTTGATATCAATAGATTCTGTTGATAGGTTGGTAATTTTTTCCAATACGGCAGAAGGACCTTTAATCGTGACAACCTGGGGGGTAATGGTGATACCCGTGATCATCCAGGAAGTAACGCCGACCAGTTGTGGAATCACAGGTACTGTTTTGGTCAGGTCTGACGTAAAGACATTGATA
>JAQVYZ010000200.1 GCA_028708485.1 Caldisericia bacterium
TTTTCCATTGCCTGGCAGAAACTTTCAGTTCCGAATGATGAGACCAACCAAGAAGTTAAGATTTGTTTGATAAAAGAAGGTCGCTAGCCAAGACTGGTTTTAGAAACTACGGTTTTACTTGTCCGAAAGGTAGCAGACAACCACTGGGAAGTTATCGAGTCGGTGAAAAGTCTGTGGAATATTCCCCATTTTCTTTTTGGAGAGGATTTCTCCTCTTTCACCTTTTATTACCACGATATTCCGGATATCAGATTCCTGGAAAACGTGAACGAGTATTCTTTGATTGTCTTACTGCAGGATCCCATAGATAAGGAAGTTCTTGCGAATGCTTTCATACCGCTAGCTCAGGACGAGAAGGAGGAAACTCCTTGAAGTATCTAAAGACAGGGATTGGTATCCTAATTGTTTTAAGTTGTATTTTAGTTACTCTTCCAAAGCCTCTGCAGTTAGCTCCACAAAACAAAGTATGGGAAGACCGCAGCCAAGGGATTGACTTTGGTGGTGTAACCTGCATGGCGCATCATCCGGATAATAATGCGGTAATGATGATTGGATCTAAGATCAAGGGATTGTTTATCAGTAATAACTTCACTAAACGATGGAAAAATATGCTGTTAGAGAAGTTTGAAAGGCTTTGGATCAACTGTATCGCAATTGATCCTCATCAACACAATAAGATAATCATCGGAACCCAGGTTGGCCTCTTCATCTCAGATGATTTTGGTTCCAGCTGGCACGAAAGAAAATTCGGAACCAGTGTGATGCAGGTGTTTTCTATTGCTTTCCATCCGGTAAACGAGCAGACTCTCTTTGTGGGTACCTATGAAGGAGGTATCATTAAAAGTGTAGACAACGGTAACTCCTGGACTTATCTGTACAAAGGCAATCCTCACTTGGACTCACGGGTGACATCCCTTCAGATCAATCCTGCCAATCCTTCCCAGATTGCAGCCAGCTTATTCGGAAAAGGCGTTCTGGTGTCTGAAAATGGAGGAGAGTCCTGGAATCAGAAGAACAGTGGCTTGTATGACCTAAACATCCAGACAATGAAAATGGATCCTATTCACCCCAGCACCTTATATGTCGGTACTCTGGGAGGAATGTTTAAGTCTGTCAATAGCGGGGAAGATTGGTTGGCTTGCAATAACGGGCTTACTTCAGTATGGAAAGAGATCTACTCCCTGATCATCAATCCGTTGAAACCGGATGAGTTATATGCGGGATGTAACAATGGTTATGTATATCACACAAAGGATGGTGCTAAGAACTGGGAAGCATTACCCCAAATCCTCTCAAAAGACGAGAATGAGACAATCTGGGTGTATGACCTGAAACTGGATCCGCTTCATCCGACTATGCTTTATGCCGGAACCAATTCAGGAGTATACCGATATCGAAACACCAATGCAGCCTTAACCGATTCTTTGCTGTTAGAAATCGAGAATCCTGTGCAAAATGAAATCATCCGGGATTCCGGCGTGATCATCAAGGGAAGGGCTACAGACACTGAATTTGGAATTGACAGGGTGATCATCAATCAACAAACTGTCCTGATGGATGCATTTGGCAATTTCGAGCACAGAATACCTTTGCAGTATGGAAAAAATCAAATGGTGGTTACGGCGATCAATAATGACGACTTCATGGTATCCAAGAGGATTGAGGTGTTCGGCATTGCAGATGAAACAGAACCCATTCTTTGCGTGTTTTACCCGGATAGTGACCTGGTTCAAAATGTCAACAGAAGCAGTCTCAATATCACCGGATATGCTACTGATCCCGATTCCGGCATTGATACCCTCACGATTAACCATTTGAACGTTCCTATCGATTCCCAGGGGGAATTTAATCACATGGTTATCCTGAACCGGGGAATGAATACAATCGAGATCGAAGCCGTTAATTGCGCAGGATTAAAAAGCACTCTCGTCAAGATGATTTATTTTGAGTTTTCCAAGCTGGGAAAATAAAACATATTTTCTCCATCACCAGATATTCGGTATCAGATGATGAAACTCTGACTTTCGCTGCAGGTATGTGGAATCAATGAAAAAACCGACTGGTTTGATCAGTGGTTTCTTTATATTTCATCCATAATTCATCAGCAATTTGTATAATAACATCCTTTAACTCCAGTTGCTTTATCCAGGATTCTGGAATTTGACGATACCCTTGGAGCGCTCCGAGAATATTTCCGGTAATGGAACCTGTGCTGTCACTGTCACCGTCATGGTTAACAGCAGCTTTCAGAGCAGATATAAAGTTGTTTTGGTATTTCAAGGCACTGTACAAAGCAATCGCTAAAGCTTCTTCACTTACCCATCCTAAGCCCAAACGCTTAATCGCTTCTTCCGATTTAATGTCCGATTTTGCGAATTCTTTAGCTTGCTCAATTTTTACAATACACTCTTTGGCTTCAGGAAAGCCGGAGAGCTTTTGGATAGTGTTTTCCACCGCTAATAATAAAGGATAGCCTTCCATTATCGTAGCGATCAGGTAAGAAAATGCACCGGCAGAAAGATAACCTAATGGATGACCGTGGGTGATGGCTGCAAATTCCACCCCTTTTTTGAATGCCTCCTCAAGTGGATAAAAAAGACCTGCGGGAGCAACACGCATCACGCAACCACATCCCTTGCTATCGTTGATCGGTGAGGTAACGGAACCGCACTGACCACTCTGAAGTGCTTTCAAACAGGTGATACCCGGAGATCTTCGTGCATGCATTTCGGGAACATTCACTAGCCAGCAATCCATCTTAACTTTGACATTAGTTTCAAATCCCTGCGTTTTTAGCCAATGCAAATAGGAGCAATACACCCCGACAGGTTCATCGGACAAAATACCTGCAACAGTGAAAAGAGTGAGCTGAGTGTCATCTGTGATCTCGGCAACGCCTCTTTGATTGACGATTAATTCCTGAATACCGTTTTCGCCAT
>JAQVYZ010000201.1 GCA_028708485.1 Caldisericia bacterium
ACTGATTTTTTTTCAACTATTCATCAAAAAGGCAGATCAATGATTAAAGAATGGATTGATGATAACCAAGGTAAACTCGAGGCTTTTGATGTATACCATTCATTCAAGGGATTAAAGCCTTCTATCAACGGAAAACCAAACGACAATGAGAATTTACTGACCAACTTGTTAACGGATTTTCATATTTTACTTTCTGAATTACCTATATCGATTAGTTGGCAAAAAATGGATTTTGCCGGTGCATGCTTCAGGGTAAAGCCGGGAAAAGATGTCAAGTTAGTCATCAATCAGGATTTAGAGGGAATATCAGCATTGCATTATGCTCTTCATGAATTGGGACACGCAATTTATTATTGCTTTTGTCCTATTGATTCAGAGTTATTAATCGACAATCATCTATCCAGAGAAATCATGGCAGATATCTGGACAAATTGCTTGGGCGATCCTTACTTTCTAAAAAAAGCTTTTCATATTGATGAAATGTACATACAGCAATATTTGAATGAAAAAATGAAGTACGATCAACTTAACTTACAAATTCAATCAAGAGATGCGGTGTTTATTTATGAAGTTTTTAAGAATCCTGATGTGCCTTTATCACAAATTTGGACACAAATAACACGGTATTGGCTGGAGATTGATGATACTTATGGTGGATTTGATGTGTTTGATTTCTTTAATCCTTTGGATCAAAAGAGTTATGTTTTTTCTTATGTTTTAGCTAGGCAGTTTTTTTTGGATTTAACGCAGCAAAGAAAATATCCGTTCGCTTCTTCAGAGAATTTTAAATATATGCGAGAAAAATTATTTTCTCCCGGAAGTTTAGTTGATTGGAAAAAGAAATTCCAATTTGGAAAGCGTGATCATGAACAAGCACCAATTTGACGTGTGGTCAATCAACTATGACGAGACTGTAAAAAAGAGTACTGAAGGATATCCGTTTAAAGGATATGAGAAAGCAATACAAGCTATTTACTGCCTGATACAAAACGACTCAAATACAAAGATTTTAGATTTGGGTATAGGCACAGGCACTCTTACACAGAAGCTTTATCTCGAAGGCGTAAGAATTACTGGGGTGGATTTCTCAGAAAAAATGCTTAAACAAGCAAAACAAAAAATGCCTGATGCAACCTTGATAGAATATGATTTAAAAGAGGGTATTCCATTAGTAATACAAAACATAAAATTCCAGTATATTATTTCTGCTTATGCTTTCCATCATTGGGAGGATAAGCAAAAAATAGATTTAATAAAGCAATGTGCTGATTTGTTAACGCCAAGCGGGAAAATCCTGATAGCTGATATCATGTTTTCCACTTTATTTGATCGGGAAAGTTGTAAGAAACAATACAGAAATTGTTGGGATGATGAAGAGTTCTATATTCTGGCAGATGAGTTTATTAGAACACTACGATCAATTGATTTGGATGTAAAATTTCATCCAATTTCTTTTTGCTGTGGCATTTTAGAAATATTAGTACGATGAAATAAGAGATTATACTAAAAATAACCAATAATCCCTTCCTATTTCGAAGACTGAAAACAATAATGAGTTCTTAAAAAATATGTTTCTGAAAGATTGGTATAAAAAGCCTTCTCCAAGTTTGACACTTCTTCGAGTAAACCTTTTTGCAGGTTTGAATTTTTCATTCTTTGTATTCGTTCTTTTACCCAAATTAGCCCTGTCTCAAATTCTTCTTTTATATTGATTCTGCTTTGAAAAATTGTTAAATCAATATTGTGAAAACCTGTTTGGTCAAACCAAGACTTGACCCAGAGAGATGGAAAGTCGAAAGTTCTCTCATGTTTTCGGAAAAAATTAATCTGAGTGGGAATTCTTAGAAACATATCCAAGGCTTCGATGAAGTTACAATCTGAGAATTTTAATAAATCTGCTTTTCCCTCAACTTCACCCATTGAAAGGTACTGAATCTGAGGTTGAAAGGTTTGACAATACTCTCGATCTAAAAGAAGAATTTGACCATTTGGCTGCAGCCAATGATGCATATTATGAAAAATTGTCAGCACTTTATCCACACTAACTTCACCCAATAAATAATCTGCCAGAATAAAAGAAAAAGTTTCTTCTGGAAATAGTTGTATATCTTCAAGATCGCCATAAAGGAGCGTATATTTTATATTGTTCGTTTTCTTTAAGATCTTTTGAACAGGCATACCTTTTCTTTTATCTCCAGGATAGGTAACACATATTAATTTATTTGGATGTTTATCAACCAACAATTGGGCACTGGTTTTTCCAGTTCCAGCGTCAAGCACAACAGATTTTTTCAAATCAAAACCAGATAACAAATTTTTGAGAAACTCGATTTTTGAAATAATCATGATAACTTTCTGCAGAAGAAAACCATTTCGTCAGCTTTCATATCAATAGGTATGTCCTTGGTTAGAGATCCTTGCTGATGAAAAATGGAGAAACCGTTTGATGTAAGAAGATACTGTATCTCTCTAGGAAAATAATATGATAACTCCGCTCTACATTCAGCTTGTCGGATTAGCCGGTCTTTCTTGTATTCTTCTAAGATTATGTGGTCAGTTTCGATCTGATGAATAAAATCAAAACTGGCAGTAAAACGATCAATAATTTTCTTATCTCGGTCTGGGCCATCAAATTCAAAAACTTCTTCTTTTCCATTCGTTTCAATCCAGGCTTGTAAAGAAGGTATACTATTGTCTACGACCAAAACAGTAGATGTTGTCATATGTTTTTTAACACATGACAACACAAGTTCTAACTGTTCGAATGTTGAAAAATGATTGATAAAATTACATGGTGCGATGATTAAATCAAAAACTTGATCCAGTAAAAAGTTTGTAGCATCTCCATTTAGCATGGTACATCTTTCGATCACTGGAAGGGATTCCTTTTTGAGCTTTTGTGCTGCAATATTGATCATATCCTGGGAAAGTT
>JAQVYZ010000006.1 GCA_028708485.1 Caldisericia bacterium
TTGCGATTATTGAGACTGGTGGAAAGCAGTTTAAAGTAGCTGAATGTTCTTTGATTAAAATTGAAAAATTAAACAAAGAAGCAGGGGATAAGATAGAATTTATCCCTTTATTAATAGAGAATGATTCAGTTATTTCTGATCCAAAGATTTTAAATCAATGTAAAGTTCAAGGTTCTGTGGTGAAAAATGGTCTTCACAAAAAAATCGATGTATTTTTTTACCGCAATAAAACCAATGAACATCGAAGATTAGGACATCGTCAACCATTTACTGAAATAAAAATTGAAAAAATTATCGGGGGATAAAACGTGATGAAAAAAAATGTATTGATTATGGGTGCAGCTGGAAGAGATTTTCACAATTTTAATGTATATTTTCGTGATAATGAAGCCTATGAAGTTAAAGCTTTTACGGCCACACAAATTCCTAATATTGACGACAGGAAGTACCCAAAAGAACTTGCCGGAACATTATATCCAAAAGGAATTTCTATATTTCCAGAAGAAGAACTGGCTGAATTAATCAAAAAACTAACCATTCATGTAGTTGTTTTCGCCTATTCTGACCAGCCACATGAAGTAGTCATGAATAAAGCCTCTTTAGTGAATGCAGCCGGAGCAGATTTTTGGTTGATGGGCTATAATCAAACTGCGTTGCGTTCCACAAAACCGGTTATCTCTGTTTGTGCCGTTAGAACAGGATCCGGGAAAAGCCAGACCAGCCGTAAAATAGTGAAGATCTTGACTGCAATGGGAAAAAAGGTTGTTGCCATCCGTCACCCGATGCCTTATGGCAATCTAGCAGAGCAAGCGGTACAGCGTTTTGCCACGCTCGAAGACCTAAAAAAACATAAATGCACGATTGAAGAAATGGAAGAGTATGAACCATATATTGCGATGAAAGCAATCATTTATGCCGGAGTGGATTATGAAAAAATTCTTCGCTCCGCAGAAAAAGAAGCTGATATAATATTATGGGACGGTGGAAACAATGATATCCCATTTTATTTTTCTGACCTAAAATTTGTCGTAGCAGATCCGACCAGACCTTATCATGAAATTTCGTATTATCCTGGCGAAACCAATATTCGTATGGCTGACTATATCATTATCAACAAAGAAGATTCTGCCAACCTGGAAGACATCATGGTTGTCCGGGAAAATTGCATGGCAGTGAATCCAAAAGCGATCATCATTGATGGCGTTTCTCCGATTTTTGTAGAGAATCCTGAGATCATACAAGGTAAAAAAGTGCTTGTAATCGAAGACGGTCCGACTCTCACTCATGGTGAGTTATCTATTGGCGCTGGTTATCTCGCCGCTAAGAAATGGGGTGCTCAAATCGTCGATCCAAGACCCTATACCGTCGGCTCCATCAAGGAAGCTTACACAAAGTACCCACAGATTGAAGAGCTCATTCCCGCTCTGGGTTACAGCGATAAACAGATTAAAGAGTTGGAAGATACTGTCAATGCCGCTAAAGATATTGATGCGGTCGTCATTGGCACTCCTATTGATCTTCGCAGAATCATTAAAATCAAGAAACCTTCTGTTAGGGTTTACTACGAATTAGAAGAAATTGGCGAACCAAAATTAGAGGATATTTTAAAACAGAAATTTGGAAAGTAGGATGAAAAAATGCCGGAAAAATTGAAAGGGAAAAATTTTATATCCATCCATGATCTGACTGCAGAAGAAGTGCAGTTCGTTTTTGATACTACCAAATTACTCAAAATAGAAGAAAGAATGGGTATCCGTCGTCCTATCCTTAAAGATAAAACATTAGGCATGATTTTCCAGAAATCTTCAACTCGCACCCGAGTATCCTTTGAAATCGGAATGAATCAGATGGGCGGAAAAGCTATTTTCCTCAGTAGTAATGATATACAACTGAACAGGGGGGAGACAGTGGCTGACACTGCCAGAGTGTTAAGCAGGTATCTCGATGGTATCATGGCCAGAGTATTTGGGCACGACACAATACTCGACCTGGCGAAGTACAGCTCCGTTCCTGTCATTAATGGTCTTTCTGACTTTTTACACCCCTGCCAGGCTATAGCAGATTTTTATACGATGCTTGAGAAAAACGGAAAACTACAAGGTCTTCGCTTAGTCTATGTGGGCGACAGCAATAATGTCAGCAATTCACTAATGATGGCCGCAGCTAAAACTGGTGTTCATATCACGATCTGTTCTCCTCAAGGCTTCGCTCCAAGTGATATCATTATGAATTGGTATAATCAGGATGCTCCCTCTACAGGATCTACCTTCCATTTTACTCCTGACCCGATCGAAGCAGTCAAAGACGCTGATTTCATCTATACGGATGTCTGGGCTTCCATGGGGCAGGAAGCTGAAACAGAAAAACGCCGTCAGATTTTCAAACCCTACCAGATCAATAATACATTACTTCAAAACGCTCCCTCTCATTGCCTTGTCCTGCATTGTCTTCCTGCTCACAGAGGAGATGAAATTACGGATGAAGTCATGGATGGACATCACTCCATCGTATTCGATGAAGCTGAGAACAGGCTTCATGCACAAAAAGCTATTATGGCTTTACTAATGCAATAACAATGTACCTGCAAGGGAGCCAGGATTCCCATCAATTAGATTTGGATGCAGCATCCAAATGCAACCTGAGCTCCCTTTTTTTAATGAACAACGCTGCCAAAAGCGTTGTTAACACCATTCTTCAACATCACAAACCCCTTGATGGACTGGTATTTCTATTAGCCGGACCAGGTAATAACGGTAACGATGCGATTATTACCGGAAACCAGCTTCATGCTGCTGGATTTCAAGTGGTTCTTTTTCTTTTCTTGCCGGAACGTTCGGCTCCTTCTTTTGCCTTTTTACGGGAAAACTACCCATACCCCCACTTCAACCTGGAGGATGATGACCACTTTCAAACGTATACCCATCAACACAAACCAAGAGTTGTGGTTGATGGCTTGTTTGGGGTGGGATTAAGCAGACCTGTACCGGATTTCATTTCCAAGTTATGTATTTTTTTAAACCAATTGGATCCACGTCCTTCTGTCTATTCCGTGGATATACCTACTGGTATCTCAGCGGATACGGGACAGATTTTAGGCGAAGCTATTCGGGCTGATTTCACTGTCACTTTTGATACGTTAAAAAATGGTCATTTATTATTTCCCGGTAAAGAATTTTCCGGCAAGGTGCTGGTGAAAAAGATTGGTTTCCCGGATAACTTAATCAGAGAGAACAGCCATGGATTCACTTTTCAAAATGAAGATGATTTTATCAAGATTGGATGGCTTCACCTGCCAAAAAGATCAGAAAACTCCTACAAAGGTTCTTATGGTAAAGCTGGTATATTCGGTGGATCTAAAATGTATCCCGGCGCTTTGGCATTATGTACTGAAAGCTGTTTACGCGTTGGAACGGGTTTAGTGTATGGCTTCTTCCCTGAAAATGAATCCACTTATATTAATCCTTTATTGCATCAAGAAGTCATCCGGATACCACTCTCAGAGTCCTCTTTAAAACAGCCAGAATCAGTTGCAGTAAAATTAAATCCTTTACGTGTATTTTGTATTGGTCCAGGCCTTGGAAGATTCTCTTCTTATTCAACCTTGATGAAATACTTACTCGAGGTCCACCCCATTCCTTTGTTGATTGATGCAGATGGACTTTTTTATGTGCAATCCTTTCTTCCTCTTTTGAAACGGAAAATGGTGATTCTAACCCCTCATCTAGGAGAGATGTCTCTCCTGACCAACTTATCTACGGTGGAAATACAGTCCGATCTTCTTTCTGTTGCATTACATTACGCTTCACTTTGGCATGTCATCATTGTTTTGAAATCAGCAACGACGATTGTAGCCCATCCGGATGGAAGGTATTATATCAATCCGATCAGTCAATCAGCTCTCGCGAAGGGAGGATCCGGAGACGTGTTAACCGGAATCATTTGCGGTTTGCTAGCCCAAAATACCGATCCATTCTGGGCATGCATATTAGGGGTGTATTTGCATAGCAAAGCTGCCCAATGCGCCTCTTCTAAACTTTCCAGCGTGAGCGTTTTGCCTTCCGATATTATTTTGGAAATTAACCAGATCTTTCTGGATTGGGAAAAAGCCCAACTATAAATATCAATATCCATTAAAAAAGGCGGGCTGAGAATTTCTCAGCCCGCCTTTTTTAATGGATAACTTTATTTCAAATCAGGATTAGGATAGGTCATTGTAATAGTCTGCGTAGAAGCTTCCCAATCTACCTTAAACTCAAATGTTTCAGCAACAAAACGCAAAGGCAAGAAGGTTCTACCGCTACGAATCATCGGAGACAGTGGTTTATCAGGATCAATTTTAACATTTTTACCGTTTACGATGGCATTAGGCTTGCCAATCCATAGTGTTAAAGAGATTTTCCCTTTTTTAATATCAACTCTTTGTTCCTTCGCTTCATAAGCTACCTCCGCTCCAATCGCTTCCGCTATAGCACGAAGAGGAACCAAGGTTCTACTGGAAGCAGAGTCTATAAAGGGAGGTGCATCTAACGCTACAGGGTCAGTATTAACCGTCATCACATTACTGCCAATTCTGAGTTTGATAATCGTTTTCTCAATATAATTCACAACCCAAGTTTTTTCATTCTTATTGCCTGCTTTATCTGTAGCAGAAATCGTGATAGTATTGGGACCAATTTTGAGAATAAAAGTATAAGTAAATGAACCATCTTCATTGACTATTGCAGGATTAGCATTCACCAATACGGTCGCTTGAGGTTCTGTTTTGCCTTTAATCAACAGATTCTTCTCAAAAACCGGATCGGGGAGTTCTTCAATTTCAAGGATAGGGGGTATTGTATCACTGGCTTCAATAATGAAATCAAGTCCTTTTTTCTCCTTGTAGGAAACTTCCATTCCCTTTTCTGTTTTAATATCGATCTTATCTAATACCATTTTCACGTTGCCGGCTTTTTTTGCTTTCCATATAATAGTGAAGAGAGCTCCATCCCCCTCTACTATTTCATTTTTAGAAGAAATAGAGGAAAAACTCAATAAACCATTAGATGCTAATGGCGTTCTCAGCTGAAATCCCTTTTTAGATAGAAATGGTGAGACAGTAATTTTATCAAACTCGATCAGATTCTCCGGATATTCGATTCCCACCATTATTTGAGTAAAAAGATTCATATCTTTTCCATTGAGAGCGATTTCAAACGTGTCCCCTTCTGAAATCTTCTCTTTCATTTGTTCTAGGGAAAAAACGGCATTGGTCTCTTTTGGTTTTGGACCGGAAGGAGGTACTGCCGTATCATCTTCTAAAACAAGAATTGTGCTGTGTAAACAGTCGGAAACATATAGTTTTCCAGTATCATCCATCACCACTAAAGTTAATCCAGCCCAATTCATATTGGAATTCCAGATGAGTTCACCATTCTGAGTAAACTTTTGGATTCTACCGTTATTGGTTTCAGCCACATAAATATTGTTATCACCATCTACACAAACTCCTTGCGGAGATGATAATTCGCCATCACCGCTGCCAGACATGCCAATTTTTGTAATCAATTCACCATCTGGAGTGATAGAGTGAACTTCATCGGAACCAGTTAAAGCGACAAAATAGTTGCCATCACTGTCAATATCAGTGCCAACCGGCCAAGTCCCTTCTAAAGGGATCACATTTAATTCAGTTTCCATTTCATCGGCAATATCAATAATTTCTATCAGGGATAAAGTGGATTGACGGGAGTTAACGACCAACAAGTTACCGTCTTCATCTAATGCTAAACCTTGGGGACTGGAAAAAGACTCATCGATTGTTATAAAAGGCTCTAATTCAGGTGTAAAAACCTGTAATACATTCAATTCCACATCCGAAACATATAAATATCCCTGATCGTCTAAAATGATATCGGTTGGGCTATAGAATTCACCTAATCGGATCGACTGGCTTGTTATGACCTTACCGACGTTTTGATCAAAGCTATAATCATCATTAAAAATACTGACCGTGTGATAATTACTATTGCCAACATATATCTTGCCTTCGGGAGAGACTCTAACTCCCTGAGGATTTGAAAGAATCCCTTCAGGTAAAGCTTGTTTACCATAATAGTACCCATATAACAAAACATTGGTTTGTATAGCGCCAAGATATTCTTTTTTATCAGAGAAAACAATGACTTTATTTACAATACCATCGATGCAGTAGATTTTTCCATTTTTAGCATATACCGCCGTAGGCAAAATAGTATCCTTGTTTTCAATGACTTTGCCAGTAGGCTGACTGCAAATTGTATCAATGAATTTTAAGGGTTTTTTGGTATCATTGTTTATTTCAAATTGACGAACACCTCTGTTTTGAGAGGAAAAAGTGGAGACATAAAGATGATTACCGTCAATTGCTATTCCGGTAATCAGGCTATCCATGGTGTCTTGATTAGAATCTCCTAAGAAAGCTTGTCCTATGAAATCCCCTGTGTTGGTAAACTTTAAAATCTGCGATATACCGGCAGCATAATTATTTTTGATAGCATAAACCGTTTGGTTGCTGTCTATAGCAACACTGCAGAAGCCGGACATTTCTGAATCCCCAGGTATTGCTTCATCAGCATCACTGAATTCTTTGCTGTAATTACCATCCTGAGTATACACTTTAATCCCATTGACAAAATCAGTAATGATATATTCATTGCTGGATAAAACCGCTATCCCTGAGGGAGTGTGCAATTGATTTGGCGAAGAACCTTTTGACCCAAAGGCTCTAATAAATTTGCCATCTTTTGAAAAAACACTAATCTTTCCTAAATAGCTATCTACAGCAATAAACTGATCGTTTTTATCAATGACAAAACTGGTTAAGTACTGAAAAGCTCCGTCATTCGATCCGATAGAACCAAAATTACCAGTGGATTTCAGATCATTTCCAAAAATCTCAATCTGGGATTCTGCACTGTCACCAACAAAAATGTTTCCCCCATCATCCACCGCCAATCCTTGTTGATACATAGGAAGGAATTGGGATCCATCCTGAGCTGCCATTCGAAAAATTCCAGGTTTTTCTGTTACCCCAATCACATGTTTAAGGGTAAGGTGTTCAGAAATTTTAACATCTTCCGTTTGTGCTGTTAATATTCCGAGTGAACTAAAAACAAACAATACACTTAAACACGCCACTAAAAGCGCATAAGATACCTTTTTCATTATTGCCTCCTTGCAATTAATTTCTTAATCCACCAATTCTGCTTCAAATGCTTGAGCAAAAATCGCAATATCTGCTATATTAACAAGATAATCATTATTTAAATCAAACAGTGGATTCCAATTATCATCAAGGTAATCCGAGTTATAAGCTTCCATCAGTAACTGTAAATCAGCGTTATCGATGAAAGAATTGCCATCAAAATCACCTAGCATTACCTCTTCTTTAATAATAAATATGGTTGGATAGTCTATCATGGATTGAATATCTTTTTCTTGATCGTCTTTGACAACAAAATGTGTCAATTCAAATTTCATTCCAAGCTTGGAAGTTGCCTTATCAGCACGCAATGTAATACTGGCTATTTTCATTCTAGATTTAGCATTTTCAGGATCTTTTGTCGCTTTAATTGTAAAACTGCCATCTTCCACTTTAATATCTTTTTTCTCGTTAAACTGTTTCATATCTATGAATTCACCCAGTTGGTATTCTACCAGTGAAGTATTTGATTTTGAATAATTGATCTCCAATTCGATTTGATTAATGTTTTTAACATCTGCAAATAGAATGTCAATAGTAAAATCTGCTCCAACTTTAATTTTTGATGGACAAGAAATTAAAAATATGGGTGGCACCGGAATACTGGAATTTACAAAAGTGAGGGGAATTGTCGCAGAAATTTCAGGCAGTGGCTCTCTAGTAACATCACTTCCCTTTACAGTAATTTTCGTTCCGCTGCTTTCTGCAACCATAAAAAACTTTCCATCCGGAACGATTTCGTTACCGTAAATATCTTTTCCGTTCCATTCAAAAGAATAATTACCAACATAAAAATTTTCAGAAAAGTAGATATCGCCCCAACGGTTATTCTTTTTGTCTACGATATAAACCCTGAAATCATTGACCAAATTTGAATAGGCATCTACTTCCGGAGGAGCACCCTTAATCACCAAATGGCTCCCTGTATTGATGGAAAAGTTAACTGTGTATTTGGATCCACCGGTCATATCAATAACAGGATCTGAAATCTTAAAATCCGAGATGGGAGGATCAATGTCGGTTACTTTATCTTTATAGAGTATGTATGGAATATGGTGAGCGGTCGATTTTGAGCCAACATCCTTCGCATTCAGGATTTTAATCCAGATGACACCTTCCAGGGTGCGCATAGTGAAACGCTCTTTATCGATCAGAAAATCTACGGAAAAACAGAGGGAACCTTTTGCTGGAATCGTTAAGGCAGAAGTATTTAACTTAACAGTCAGTGGATTCTCGTCGTTACTTATACGAAATACTTCTGAGCTCACAGATACTTTGACTTCTTTTTCGGAGACATTTTTAATCTCAAACTGATTTCCTTCGGGAATGTCTTCAATATTATGCATAAAAGAAGGAGGGGAAGTAATAATCGGAGCCGTAGACGCACTTAAAGCATTGATTTGCCCAGACCCCTGATTAAAAAAGGAAAATGGTTGGCCAGAGACCTGGTTAATAACAATATCAGCGGTGTTCATGACCACATTTTTGATATCCACTGGGGACCAGTCCGGTCTTGCTTGCCGTACCAATGCAATCGCTCCGGAAGCACCGGGGGTAGCCATGGAAGTGCCGTCCCAATCTTCATATTGAGGGTCATATTCATTGGTCGCTGCGTTATACTTGCTCATTACAGCCGAGTTCACTTGTTGGCCAGGGGCAGATACTTCAGGTTTGAATACATTGTCATTTCCACTGAAACAAGGTCCTGCGGAAGACATTTCATATAAACCCACGTTTTGATTAGGAAACTCGACGCTTCCTCCCGATACAAGGGCTTCTTTGATTTTGCCAGCATGGTAACCGGAAAGCTGTAAGTTGGGTATAAAAGGAAGCTTTTGATCTTCTACGGCTTGAATTAATGTACCAGATAAAGAAACAGGATCGTAATTATAAGTTATGGCAGCAATAGCTCCTGCATTAGCGGCATTCAGATTCTTTTCTCGAAAGGTGATACCTTTCTCTTTTGGACCGCGCGAGATAAAAGCAATTTTTCCTTTGACGTTAACACCGGAAAAATCTTCAGGTCTACCATAGCCGCAATCCACGATAGGTAATCCGTTAAACTCCGTTTTAAAAGGAGGTGTGTAGGGAAACTTATAGCTACTAACTCTTGTGACAGAACCATCAGGAAATTTAATATGGATACCAAAATGCATTCTGTCATCCGTACCTGCCACCTGAATGACTTTATCAAAAATCCCGGGTGCATGAATCGGATATGGATTTGCCTTTGCTCTGGAACCATCGTTTCCGGCAGCAATGACTACCACTACGCCGGACTTTATCGCGTTGACTAAAGCATCGTAATAAGGTTCTCCAGGTTGAATCGAAGCTGTAGGGGTGGCATTACCAAGAGAAAGGTTGATTATGTGACATTTATCAATTACTGATTGGTTAGCTGCAGCGATAATATTCGCAGGATTCGCACCTTGAGAGTTGTCAGAAAATACTTTATAGATATAAAGATCTGAGTCCGGAGCCATACCCTTTCGTACAGGGTCATTCGGATTGTTTCCTGAAGTGATACCAGCTACGTGGGTGCCATGAGGAGGATAGGATCCATTTTCATTTTTACCTGAATCCATAAAATCAGCATCTCCATCGGCAAAGTCTTTTCCGCCTTTGATTTTGGATAAAGGATTGACTATCTGTTTTCCTTCTTTGTCGGTTGCATAAAGCAAGGGTGAAAAATCTGTGTGGTAATAATCGATTCCAGTGTCCAGAATACCTACTCGAATTCCTTTTCCGGTGATTGTTTCTTTCTTTTGATCGACAAGGTCCCATGTTTTCTTGACAGATAGCGTGTTAATTTCGTGACCTCTAAAAAGATAATTTGTATCCCTTGTATCAAAAATACGCTCTACTGAGGAATCTTTTAATAATAATGGAATATAATAACCTCGGATTTTCACTGCCACTCCGTTATAAACATGCTGATAAGTATGAATCAACGTCATTGGAATAGAAGTAGAAGTCTTATTAAACCAATTCTTCTGAAAACTGACCAATTGTTGAATGTAGTTTTCATCAAAATCTTGAACCACAGTATTTTGATCGAGCTGCTTGTTTTGAATACTTGCTTGGTTCCAAGCTTGCTCCACTGCATTTGGATTCCTGAATTTGATAATGATGATTTCTTCAGACGAGGACGATTGTATCGACTGGAAAAAATCTGTATCAATTCTTGGTTGAGATCTGGATTGAGTCACCGTAACAGGAATAAATCCGATTAAGAAAAAGAGAGATAAAATAAGAACACCCGTAAACTTTCTAATCATGTTTCCTCCTAATATGAATACCAGTTGAACCAAAACCATCCACTCCTCGATCAGATTCCTCTAATTGCTTTTCAGTTAAGAAAAAATCTGCTTGCTGGAATGGCAGGATGATAAGTTGTGCTATCCGGCTTTGGGCCGGAAAACTTTGTTCTTCCTTCCCTAGATTGATTAATATTACAGCAATTTCTCCTCTGTAACTTGAATCTATCACTCCCCATGTATTTAAAACAGTCACACCGGTTTGAAGCGCCAAACCGGATCTTGGTGCTATCGCGCCAAAGTATCCCGACGGTATTGCGATCGAAAAACCACATTGTATTTTCTTGTACTCACTTGGCTGAAGTGAAAAAGCTTCTGTGTTATGCAAATCCATTCCTGCATCACCTTCATGAGCATATTCCGGTTGAATAAATTTCTCATGCATTGGTAGAATGGGGATTTGTATTTTTTTCATGTTTTTTTCTATGATTACTTATTTCCCTGTCTCAATCTTAATGAATGCCTTGTCCATAATCTCCACTGCCACATCGATTTCTTGTTTTGTAATAATTAAGGGGGGAATAAATCTGACACTGGAAACTCCACAACCGATGCAAACCAATCCAAGTTTTAACATTTCCTCAATAAAACGATCTCTTTCTGCTTTTGCAAATTCTTTGGTGGTACGGTCTTTCACTAATTCGATCCCCTGCATTAATCCTATTCCGCGAACATCACCAATTAAGGAATGTTTGTTCTGAAGTTCCAATAATTTTTGGTGTAAATAGTCTCCGACAACCTTGGCATTATTCATCACACCATCGTTAATTAAAACATCCATGGTTGCTAGGGTGCTAGCGCAGCAAACGGCATTTCCGCCATAAGTATTCGAATGAGCACCACTATAGGGATAGTCAAGTTTTTCATCCACAATTATGCACCCAATAGGCAGTCCCGATCCCATACCTTTAGCAGAGGTAATAATATCAGGCACTACATCATAATTTTCAATAGCAAAGAACTTTCCGGTTCTTCCAAAACCAGCTTGAACTTCATCACTGACATATAAAATACCATATTTTTCACAGATGCGTTTCAGTGCTTGTATGAATTCTTTAGGTGGAACAATATATCCACCCTCACCCTGAATAGGTTCTATAAACATAGCTGCAATTTCGGTTGGGTCGACCATCTGCCTGAAGTAAGTTTCTTCCAGAAATTTAACACAGAATGTATCACAGGAGGGATGTTGTAAATGATAAGGGCAACGATAACAATAACCGTATGGTATATGAATAACACCCGGCATGGTTGGTTGAAATCCTTTTTTATGCAGCGCTTTTGAACAAGTCAGGGACAAAGCCCCCATGGTTCTTCCATGAAATGCTCCCATAAAAGCTAAAAATTGTGGTCTTTTTGTGTAAAATCTTGCTAGTTTTAAAGCAGCCTCAACGGATTCCGCTCCTGAATTGGTTAAAAAAACTTTCTTTCCATGGTTACCCGGTGCAATTTTAGCTAATTTCTCAACCAATAAGGATTGTACTTCATAGTAATAATCGGTACCTGCAAAATGCATTAAATTGTCTGCCTGATCTTGGATCGCTTTCACAATTTTAGGGTGGCAGGGTCCTGTATTAATAACA
>JAQVYZ010000202.1 GCA_028708485.1 Caldisericia bacterium
ATACTATACAATGTCGCTAATTCGGAATCTGGCATAAGATAGCCACTGCGACCGAAAATTTCTTCACCGGCGCCTTTTTGCCATGGAAAAATCCTGCTACGGTCCAGTAAGCTGCCATCTCTATTAAAACCAATGGGAACAAATCTTGTTGCGATAAAAGTAGCATTTGTTCCGTATTCTGCTGCTTTCACCGGTGCAACCAGTCGATTGGATTGAAGAATAGATGCCATCATACCAACAACAATTAACCAAGATAGAGTCTTCTTCATCTCTTATCTCCTTCCATTAATAACACCAACCCACAAAAAAATGTCAACTTCTTTTCTAACATTTTCTATTTTCAAGCTAAACTTAACCCTTATTTAGGGAGAAAATCTCGGACAATGGTAACGGTACGGGTAGACTGGTCATAGGTGACAGTGGCGTTGAACATCTCTGATATAAAGCGGATCGGGACGAATGTTCTACCCTTCACAATCACCGGAGGCGCATCGATCGTATAAGACTTGCCATTCACATAGGCGGTCTTGACACCAACCTGCATCGCAATGACTGTGTCGTCGAGAGTGATGGTAATACCTTTGGTGGTAGCGTCATAATCGACCTTGGCACCATAGGCTTCTGCGATAAAACGAACGGGGACCATGGTACGTCCACCGGAGATAAACGGAGCCGCTTCGAGAACAGGCTGTTTTTCGCCATCGATAATCGGTTCCGGATTATCGATCGTAAGATTAATGGTCATGCGTTTGTACACCAGGAACTCTTTGGTAATGGTAGCCCCATTACCGGCAGCGTCCACTGCTACAGCGGTGATGGTGTTTTTGCCCGGTTTCAAGGTGATCTTGGTCTCTTCGGTCTTGAAGATATCATGTGTGACTTTAGCGGGAATATTATTCACCGTCACTTTGGAATCAGGTTCCACACGGCCAGTAATCTCTACGTCAAGAGAAGTCTGTTTGCCTATGGCGACTAAATAACCGAGATCATCAATGAACAGATTCGGCGGGGTGGTATCCAGGGTAATGGAAACCATCTTACGCACTTTCATATCATTTTTGTTCTTGGCTTCGACGATAATGGTGTTCAAACCCTCTTTCAAGGCGACCATACCTTTAAAGGAACCGTCTTTGTCAACCTGCACTGTCTGGTTGTTAATCGTGACAGTGTTTCCCGGGTTGGTTTGTCCGGTTACTTCGACTTGAGGTTTATTGGTCAGGGGTGGTAACGGGTTTACCTCGAGCCAGGGGGCGGAAGTATCAGGTACCACACGGATTTCAGCAGAACCGATATGCTTGCCGTCCATATTCGCAGTCACAAGAATGACGCCTTTGTCATTTGGCGTAACGGTAAAGGTCGCGTACCCTTCTTTGTTCGTCTTGGCAGTCGCGTTGACACCGGGACCCTTCAGGGTAACGGTAGCGCCTTCCACAGGGGCATTGGTGCCGATATCGGTCACCTTGGATTGGACGGTGGAAGTTTTGTTCGGATTGAGCACACCCTCTGCATAAACTTCTAACTGGAGTCCTGTGACGGAGTCAAATTCCAACAGGTTACGCAGTGTATAGGTGGAGGTATTCTTTAAGTCATACGGAGGCACGAGGTAATCGCAGCTCTTTCTAAAGTAACCCATGTAAGCAACGTTTTCGCCTAATCCGGTGGGGGTAAAATGAAGCGTGGTTTCCATCACTTTGTTGTCCACAGGAGATGATTGGGTATTTCCGTAAATAGCGGTCTGGTGCTGGTTACCAATCATAAATACCCGGCCGCCCTCTTTCATGGGCATATCACGCAGATCAGCCGGTCGGACCTGGACGATCATGTGTGTTTCAAGGGCATAGGTGAGATCGTAATTCGCGCTGTTCAAGAAATTCTTGGACAATTCTGCGCGGGTTTTGCCTTCAAGCACTAAAAGCTGAGGAGGCTTGATCTCGACTTCTTTGTTCGGAAAAGCTTCCCAGTCGAGGTAGAATACACCATCAGGTGTAAGGTTCGGATCAAATCTTGCATAAATAGTGGCAGGATCTGTCTTGAATGCGGGAGGGTACCCTGCCAGGTCAGCCTGGGCAGGATTGTTACAGTAGACGTTATCGCCGACTAAGCCGCCTAAATAGACGAGATCCTCAGCAAAAATATAGAAAGTGGTCTGGGCGTTGACATCCAACCCGAGGGAATCGTGATAATCTAATTTCTGATTCGGGTCAATGTCGGCAAACAAATATCCACCTCTGTGGGCGCTGTTATAGATGGCGCCTAAGCCCCATCCGGTCATCGGGGGAACTAAGTTCGGGTTCGGCTCCACATCCCAGCCGCCATGAATACTATCTTCATCGAAACGGAACAGGGTGGTGTTGTAATAAATCTGGCCTAACGTTCTCTGACCGGTGCGGTTCATCGTATGAGTGAAAGTACCCACGCCGTATAGTTCGGAGTTACGGATATCGATTTTTCCGTTGTCATTGAAATCGAAACCGATATTCAATGTATACGGATAGAGATCCTGTAAGAAGTGTTCTGCAAACAGGTAACGGTCTTTTTCCGTAAAGTCATACGAAGCCGGACGAGTGGTATACGGAGTGAACCGGGCTGTATTCTTGATACCGCCTCCGCAAGTGGAAACCCCCTTGGTGACACCTTTGAGGAGTAAGCCCTGGGCATTCTTTGCGGTAACGCGGAGACGATACAGTCTGCAGTCCGCAGCGGTCAGCGCAAAATCGGGCTCTCCGGGAACCTGGTACTCAGTGCTGGCTGGGTCTTCCGTGTTCACGATCGCCCATTCAGCAGTGGGCAGTACGACGTTTACGGTTGCTTTTGCAGCGTGCTTGCGGTCAGGGGTGTAGATAAACACATCGAAGGACCCTTCGTCGTTCGCACAGAAACCGCGGAAGGCATACTTACCGTCTTTGGCCAT
>JAQVYZ010000007.1 GCA_028708485.1 Caldisericia bacterium
TTTTACGTCAACCCCCCTCCTATATCCTCAGTGAAAAAATGAAAATAGTCATCTCAAAAGCGAATCAGGTCGCTGAAGAATTGGGGGCTGAGATTATCACAGTTTCTTCCGATAAAATTCTGGATTCATTGGTGCAAATCATTAAAAGAAAGAACATTACCCAATTGGTGATCGGAAAATATCGTAACCGGTTTAGATGGCTATCGTTTTTTAAAGAACCTTTTGAAAATTCATTGATTAATAGTTTAACCAGCACAAGAGTTCATTTAATCCCGTTTAAGAAAGAAGATAGTGAAAAATCGATCTTTCATTTTAAATTCATCAATTCAATTCATCTGATTCCATTGTTAACTCATATTCTATTAGTCATTCTTCTGACGATTGTTTGCAAGATATTCGTTGAAGATCTAGGCTTAATCAATATATCCACCTTATTTGTCATCCCATTGCTCCTGTCTTCCTTGTGGGGGTATCAGAATTCAATTATTGTGACTGTAGTCAGTTTTCTGTTATATGATTTTTTCTTTATAGCTCCTCATAATACCTTTATTATTAGTGACTCCCGGTATCTGATTAGTTTGTTTATTTTTCTTTTTATCGCTTTTATATCAGGTTATATTTCCATTCTTTTCCAAAAAAAAGCAGATTTAGTAGAAGAGAACCATTTCCAGATCAATTCCCTTTTTTCATTAAGCAAAGACATTGCGTTGGATAATAATATAGATTCGGTCTTGAAAAAGATTATTTTTGAGATAGCTGAATTCACAGAAGCAAAGGTAGCTATATTGCTCCCGGATATATCCAACAATCTCATCATTCAGAGCTCAAATGATGATACGCTTCGTCTGGAGATTGAAAATAAAGAGATAGCAGTAGCTGCATGGACTTATCAAAATAAGCAGATGGCAGGAAAAGGAACCAATACTCTTGGCAACTCCTCCAACTTGTTTTTCCCAATTATTTCTACAGAAGATATTTTTGGTGTTTTTGCCATCAGTATCTCATGGGATGTTTTCAAAAAGGACCCCATCATGAAACGCTACCTGGAAGCAATTTCGCATCTGACAGCTATCGCAATTCATCGGTATCAGTTAGCAGAGAAAGCAAGTGAGAACATATTAATGGTTGAATCACAAAAATTGCAGAAAGCGTTGTTTGATTCGATATCACATGATTTGAATACGCCTCTCACCTCTATTATCGGCGCCTCCGGCAGCTTGTTAGACGAAGGGGATCTTTACTCGAAAAAGGACAGAAGAGAGCTTTTGTTGTCCATACAACAAGATGCAAACGATATGAACCGATTAGTTCGAAATTTATTGGATATGGCACATCTGGATAACCGTGTGATCCAGATCAAAAAAGAATATGCTGATATTGCCGATATTGTGGATTATTGTATCAGAAAGATGAAACATCTTGGAAGGCGACAGATTGTCCGATTATTGGATGATACATTGCCATCTATACTGATCGATACAGCTTTGATAGAGCAAGTAATCACCAACCTGTTGGATAATGCTATCAAATATTCTCCTGAAGATTCCAAGATTGTCATTAAAGCTTACAAAGAACATAATCGATTATTTTTATCCATTGAAGATGAGGGAATAGGGATTGCCTATGAGGAGGTTGAGTTAGTTTTTACTAAATTCTATCGATCGAATCAGGCAAAAACAAAAAGAGGCTCCGGTTTAGGGCTTTCCATATGCAAAGGGATTGTGGAAGCCCATGGTGGTAAGATTTGGGTGATGAAAGGCCGGTTAAAAGGGTCGTGCTTAATCTTCTACATCCCTTATAACAGAAAGTAAGGAGATAGATGGAAAATAAAAAGATAAGAATTTTAGTGATTGATGATGAGTCTCAAATACGTAAATTGCTCTCTATTGCATTAAATGCCCATGATTTTCACATAGAAACAGCAGAAAACGGGATGCTGGGAATACAAGCCGTTGCCTGTTTTAAGCCAGACCTGGTGTTGTTAGATTTGAGCTTGCCGGATATAGACGGGGTTGATGTAATAAAAAGAATCAGAGAGTGGTCTCAGGTTCCGATTCTGATTTTATCCGTTCGCAGCAACGATGAAGATAAAGTAGAAGCTTTAGATGCCGGTGCTGATGATTATTTGATAAAACCATTTAGCATGAATGAGCTTTTTGCCAGGATTCGTGCTGCCCTTCGCCATATAGCCAAGACATATGACAACCCGATTCTGGAATGCAATGGTATCAAAATGGATTTCTTAAAAAGACAAGTTTTTGTTGAAAACCTTGAAGTAAAGCTGACTCCTACAGAATATGAAATTTTGAAGGTTCTTTTGATGAATTTTGAAAAAGTAGTCACGCAGAAACAGCTATTGCAGACTGTCTGGGGATCTTCCTATCATCTGGAAACTCATTATCTGAGGATTTATCTGCGAAAACTTCGAAAGAAAATTGAACAGGATCCATCCAACCCAAAACACTTGATTACGGAGTCTGGTATTGGCTATCGGTTGATTTGAAAATGTAGATCAATTTAGTCTTCCATGTCGTTTTCCAAAAAACAAGTACAGGAAGCATAGTTTTAAAATAAAATTTGGATAACCAAATATTCTGTCGCAATTAGTCATTGTTGCTTGTATGTTTTCCCTACCACATAAAAAATAAATTGGGACTGTCCCAATTTATTTTTTTACATAAAGATTTTTTATTTCGTTTGACACAAGATTCAGTATACAATGGGGGACTTTCATTATGACCATTAAGCGGACATAGCAGAAATAGAGGATATAAAAGAATCATTGTAATAGACCTGAAAAGCGAAATGTGATTTTTTATCCTGAATACGTATAATACAATCATATGCACGTAGCACATGAACTTAAAGTGATTTGGATGGCGATGGTTCCTGTTATCGAACTTCGTGGTGCTATCCCTTACGGCATCCTTCGTAAAATCAATCCGTGGATGGTCTTTTTGTTGGCTTGGTTTGGAAGCACCATCATCATCGCACCAGTATACTATTTCTTTATTCCTTGTATGAATTGGTTAGAGAGCATTCCAAAGATCGGTCCGGTATTTCAACGTTTCCGGGATAAAGTGATTCGAAAAGGCCATAAACTCGGGAAGGTTGAATTTATTGGATTGATGGTATTTGTCGGGGTGCCCTTGCCTGGAACCGGTGCCTGGACAGGAGCGATGATTGCGAGTGTATTAAAAATACCTTTTCTTCGCTCTTTTATCGCTATTACTTTGGGTAACGTCATGGCAGGCGTGATCATGATGATTATATATTATATCAGCCACGGTACGGTAAAACTTTTTTCTTCTCCGTGATTCATTATTTTCAGGATCTTTCTGTTTCTGTACAATTACTTCATGGAAAATCTGGAAACTCTTTATCATCAAATTGAGGATTCCAATGACTCTTTTCTTATCACCGGTCAGGCTGGTGCGGGGAAAAGTTCATTAATCCGTATCATCAAAGCGTATTCAAAACGTAATACGGTGCTATTGGCATCAACAGGTGTGGCAGCACAGTTGATAAATGGAATGACTTTACATTCTTTTTTTGGATTTCAACCTGGAATTACAGAAGATATGATTAGAAAAATGAAGATATCGAAGAAAAAAGAGTTGATCTTGTCTAAGATCGATACATTCGTGATCGATGAAGTTTCGATGATTCGTGCTGATTGGTTGGATTGTATGGAAACTTACCTTCATCAATTCGGGAAAAATCCCAGTAAACCTTTTGGTGGATATCAGATGGTTCTGAGCGGAGACCTGTTTCAGTTACCTCCCGTAGTTCAACCCTTAGAGGAGACGATTTTTCATTCTTTTTACGAAACGCCGTTCTTTTTTAGTGCGCATAGTTATCCATCTCTTCACTATCAGGTTTTGTATCTTCATGATAACCTTAGGCAAACAGACAAAGAGACGGCAGCTTTATTACGCCAAATTAGAGAGGGAGAGATTACGAAAGAATTAATAAGGTTGGTGAATAAACATGTATCTCCCATGGATTATCGAGAAGAAGATTTTTGTATTGTTCTGACCGCAACACATGAAAAAGAGACCAGGGTGAATGAGGAAAGGCTGTCTTTATTGAGCTCTCCCACCAGGACTTTTTCTGCTTTTATAGAGGGAAATTTTCCCGTTAAACAATATCCGACACAAAAGCAGCTCTCTCTTGCAATCGGAGCACAAGTTATGTTTGTAACCAATGCTACATCAGGAAGATATGTTAACGGGACATTGGGTATGGTTGAGGATATTTGGGATAACGGGGAAAATCCAATCATTTCCATTCGGTTAGAGGACAATGTTATAGTTCATTTGGAAAGGGAAGTTTTTCAATATAGGAGAATTCAATGGGATAATGCTTCTCAAAGGTTAAGCTCGGAGGTGATAGGAAGGTTTATCCAGTTTCCGGTTCGACTTGCTTGGGCGATTACCATTCATAAAAGTCAGGGAAAAACATTTCAGAACATCCATATCGATCTTGGAAGAGGCGCTTTTGCTGAAGGACAAGTGTATGTCGCGTTAAGTCGGTGCCGATCATTTGATGATGTTACTTTACAAGTGCCGCTTCAGGAATCCGACCTTATAGTGAATCCTAGTGTGCAGGAATTTTATCAGCAGCTTATCGCTTAAGGTTATTTTTGCATATAATATAGAAAATGTCACTGAAAGGAAGCAATATGAAAATAAGAATTTTGTTGTGGGTATTGATTGTCATTCTTTTAGGAGTCGCTGTCTGGTTATTCTTAAAACCTTCCGGTGAACAGGGTAATAAGAATAGTATCGCTTTTACGGTTGCTACTGTTCCGAATCCAAATGCGGAATTCCCGATTAAAAAAGTTATCACTAACGATGCAGAGTATCAAGAAGTCTTTGGAGCCGCTTCTTCCGGAATCGATTTTACGAAGGTCAACTTAGCGGTGATTTGTTTAGGAAAAGCAAATACTGGCGGGTACAGCGTCGAGATCACCTCTGTTACAAAATTCGAAAACCAGATTTTTATTCATGCTAAGGACATCTCCCCCGGAAAAAATTGTATCCTGATACAAGTCATTAATTATCCCTTCTCAGCAGTCACATTTGAAAAAACAGAACTGCCTATCGATTGGAAAATTGACTCCATCATGGAAGATTGCCCTTAAACCTTTCTTGAAGAGAAGCTATTTTTCAGTACAATAATACAAGATAAAACCACGCACACTTTTCTTAAGTGGTGGAAGCTGAGTGCTTCTATACAGAAAAGTGGAGGGTTAACCACTTATTTGGAGGTATGTTTTGGGTATTATTAACATGAAGAGCCTATTGGAGGCGGGTGTACATTTCGGTCATCAGACCAAGCGATGGAATCCTAAGATGAAAGATTTCATCTTCACGGCACGAAACGGGATTCATATTATTGATTTACGTCAATCTGCAGAAAGAGCAGAGATGGCTTACAATTTCGTTAGAGAAACCGCTGCAAAAGGGGGGAAATTTCTTTTAGTTGGCACCAAGAAACAATCCCAGGATATTGTCAAAGAAGAAGCTATAAGAAGCGGACAGTATTACATTAACCAGAGATGGTTTGGCGGTACATTGACGAACTTTGCCACCATTCGAAGCCGTATCGATTTTTTACAGAAATTGAAAGAGCAAGAAGAGTCCGGTTTTTTGCAGAAGCTTCCTATTAAGGAACAAGCAAAACTGTTGAAGGAAAAAAACAGACTAGAAAAGTTCCTGACTGGTATTCAGGATATGACTGAGTTACCGGCAGCTGTTTTTATAACGGACACCCATAAAGAGCATTTGGCGATCATGGAAGCAAAAAGGTTGAGAATACCAACCATTGCAATTGTAGATACGAATTGCGACCCGACTGAGCTGGATTATCCGCTACCGGGAAATGACGACGCGATCAGATCGATTCGGTTTTTTACCTCATTGATTTCCGATGCCATTTTAGAAGGAAAAGAAGGATTTCAGTCATCTGAAGAGGAACCAACTCAAGATGCGTCAGTGGATCCTGTTCAACCAATCGCTTCAGAGCCAATCTCTGAAATTGTTGAAGAAACTGCCGTAGACGACATCAAACCAGAAGTCTAAGTTTTGTTTATTGTTGAAGGAGTTAGCGAATGAATATTTCTATGGATCTTATAAAAGAACTGAGGGAGAAAACTTCAGCTGGTATTAGTGATTGCAAAAAGGCTTTGGAAGCTTGTGGTTGTGATATGGAAAAAGCAGTCGATGAACTCAGGAAAAAAGGATTGGCTACTGCACAGAAAAAAGCAGGCAGGTCTACAAACCAGGGTGTTATCGAGATTTATTTGCATCATGACCACCAGTTAGGGGTAATGCTCGAGTTAAACTGTGAAACGGATTTTGTGGCAAGTACTAAAGAATTTCGTGATTTAGCGAAGAAAATTGCAATGCAAATTGCATTAGATGCTCCTTTGTATGTGGATAAAGATTCTGTTCCCGTCGATCTCGTTGAGGCCGAAAAAAAGCTTTACAAAGAACAGCTTCAACAAGAAAAAAAGCCAGAACATGTGATCGAAAAAATATTAGAGGGTAAACTGGAAGCTTTTTTCAAATCGGTTTGTTTATTAGATTTACCAACTATGGCTGATCCAAAGTTAACGGTCCGTGATTTGATTCACGAAACAGTGGGTAAATTGCAAGAAAACATTTCTGTGAAGCGTTTTAAAAGGTTTAAACTAGGAGAAGAATAAACTATGCCGGAAGATTCCGTTGCCAGTAAACCCAGATTTAAGCGTATCTTATTAAAATTATCCGGAGAAGCTTTTCAGGGGAAGAAAGAATTTGGAATCGACATTGATTATTTAAAAGAATTATCCGGTTATCTCAAGCAAATCCATGAGTTAAATGTTGAGATGGGGATAGTCGTTGGTGGCGGAAATTTCTGGAGAGGAAGAGACGCCACCTCCCTCGGGATGGACCAAGCCACAGCTGATTATATCGGCATGACAGGTACGATTATGAATGCTTTGGCTCTTCAAGCCTCTCTGGAAAGTATTCACACACAAGTGCGTGTTTTAAGTGCTATCCAAGTCCAGCAATTAGCTGAACCTTATATCAGAAGAAGAGCTATCCGTCATATTGAAAAAGGCAGGATAGTTATATTTGCCGGGGGAACAGGAAGTCCTTTCTTTTCTACTGATACTTGTGCAGCGCTCAGGGCTGCTGAAATCAATGCTGATGTTGTATTGAAGGCAACGAATGTTGATCATATTTATAGTGAAGATCCAAAAATTAATAAACATGCTATCCGATATAAAGTACTCGATTATACAGAATTATTAACAAAAGACCTTAAAGTAATCGATGCTACAGCCGTCTCATTATGCAGAGAAAAAAAACTGCCACTGATAGTTTTTTCCATTAAAGAACCGGAAAACTTAGTGAAGGTATTGTTTGATGAGAACCTGGGAACTTCAGTCAAAGAAAACCGATGAGGAGGTAACAATGACGGAAAAAGAGAAGATTATCCATGAGACGAAAGAACGAATGAACAAATCTCTTCTGTCTTTAACGGAATCATTTTCAACGGTGAGAGCAGGCAAGGTTAGTCCCTCTATTTTAACCAAGATGTCTGTGGAGAGTTTCGGG
Organism: Caldisericia bacterium; assembly: GCA_028708485.1. Taxonomy (GTDB): domain Bacteria; phylum Caldisericota; class Caldisericia; order UBA6126; family UBA6126; genus UBA6126. The sequence continues at coordinate 7,611 of JAQVYZ010000007.1, forward strand.
GGACATGTTTTTCTGAACCAGCTTGGTAATGTTTTTGCGCAGGATGCGAAAACCCTGGTGATTGAACCTTGGGACAAAGGTTCTTTAAAGGATATCGAAAAAGCGATTATGAAATCCAATATCGGTGTCATGCCTGTGAATGATGGACGGGTGATTCGCCTGAATTTTCCTCCGCTGACTGAAGAGCGGAGAAATGATTTGGTCAAGGTAATTCATCATTATGGTGAAGATGCAAAAGTCGCAGTACGAAACATTAGAAGAGATGCCAACGAACACATTAAGAAACTTGAGAAAGACAAGGCAATATCGGAGGATGAGAAGAAACGAGCTGAAGAAGAAATTCAGAAATTAACCGATCAATATATTCAAAAGATTGATGATGAAACTAAACACAAAGAAAAAGATATTCGGGATATCTGATCGGTCTTCAATTGAGCATGTCGCCATCATAATGGATGGAAATGGACGTTGGGCAAATAAACGTGGATTAAACAGAATCGAAGGGCACCGTGCTTCCAAGAAAGCTATCAGAGAGGCGATCAAAGCATGTATAAACCATAAAATACCATTTTTATCCCTGTTTGCTTTTTCTACCGACAATTGGAAAAGACCAAAAAAAGAAATTACCCAGCTATTCGATATTTTTTCTGATTTTTTAATTCAGGAAACCCCTGATTTGATGAAGCAGGATGTCAAGATTGTTGTCTCCGGTTCTTTGGAAAAGTTTCCTGAAAAAATGCAAAATGCTATTATCACTACCATTCAAAAAACATCTCAAAATAAGACATTAACTGTTAACATCTGTTTAGATTACTCAGGAAAAGCGGAGATCGTTAAAGCAGTTCAATCAATTATCAAAGAACAGATTCTTCCGGAAAACATTGATGAAGTAGAACTGGAAAGACATTTCATGCTTCCCGGATTCCCTCCGGTCGATTTAATGATTAGAACATCGGGAGAACAACGAATCAGTAATTTTATGCTATGGCAAATTGCCTATGCAGAATTGTATTTTACTCCGGTATTATGGCCGGATTTTACTGTAGATGTGTTTGATCAAGCCATTTGGGAATTTAGCTCAAGAAATCGAAGATACGGAGGGTTGTAATTGGATAAAAACCTTCAAACCCGTTTATTGGTAGGTTTCTTTGGAATTGTTATTATTCTCTTTGCAAATTTTATACATCTATATTCCTTTGTTGTGGTGTTTTTATTTTTTTGGAGTTTATCAGCATTAGAATTAATACAAGTTATTGATTCAGACGGAATGTACCGATTGTTCATGCTGATGTTCTGTTTGCTGTTAGGCATGCTATATCCTGGTTATGGTAAGGTCATTTCTTATGAAGCGATTCTGCTGATATGGTTATGCGCAGTTTTATTTATCGTGGGAATTCTGAATTGCAGTACTTTTGATTTGAAGTATTTTCAAAAAACCGGGAGTTTTACCAAAGCGATTTTCTTTCCGGTTTATGTGACTATTCCTTATATTTTGTTTGTGATGATTCGATCAGGTAATAGAGGATCGTTCTGGATTCTCTTTATGTTACTAACCGCATGGATTTTGGATATTTTTTCCTATTTTACAGGGATGTTGATCGGAAAGCACCGCATTGCTCCTAAAATATCCCCCAAAAAAACTGTGGAAGGCTTATTGGGGGGACTTGTATTTTCAGGATTCTTCATCTATTTCTACCTGAAAGTATTCACGACAGTATCTATATTTCCTATCATAGTCATCTCTCTCACTCTGCCGTTTGCAGGATTTTTAGGTGATTTGTTTGAGTCTTTTATTAAGAGGAGTGCTGGAATTAAAGACTCAGGTGACTTGCTAAGCGGACATGGTGGTTTTTTAGATCGCTTTGACAGTATATTGTTTATCATCATGTTGTTTTCTTTTTACCAACACGTTTTGCTTTGGTTATGATGAAGTCTGTCGCGGTAATTGGATGTACCGGCTCGATTGGTTCACAAACCATTGATGTTATTTCTCGCCATAAGGATATTTTTGACCTCCAATTGATTACTTGCAATAAAAATCTTGCAAAAGCAAAAGAAATGGCTTCTCAATTGGATCATGTTCAGATCGGTACTCATGATAATTCGCAAACATCCTTGTTCAGCCAGGATTTATTGATTGGAGACCAGGCTATTATCGATTGGATCATCTCAAAAAAAATCCGGATTGTGGTTGTCGCATCCTCATCAATAGGAACTATATCATTAGTTTTGAGCATATTACCTTATGTTGAACGACTCGCTCTGTCTTCTAAAGAGGTCATTATTCTGGCAGGGAGTTTGCAACTCATCCATCCTGAATGGAAGGAAAAGATTGTTCCCGTGGACAGTGAGCATGTCGCTATCCATCAATTATTGCAATACACAAATCAAGAACATATTTACCGGGTAATCCTGACTGCATCAGGGGGTCCGTTTTATTCACAAACTCCCGTACCTGATTTAACGAATATGACTCCGGCTGCTGCCTTAAAGCATCCTACCTGGCAGATGGGGAAAAAAGTGACCATTGATTCTGCCACGCTGGCTAATAAAGGTATTGAGCTTTTAGAAGCCCATTATTTATTTGGTTTTTCCCCTGAAAAGTTAAATGTTGTCATTCATCCACAGTCAATGATACACGCTATGATTCAACTAAAGAATGGATCTGTTATCTCGCAAATGGCTTACCCGGATATGCGTCTTCCGATTGCCTATGCTCTTTTTTATCCTGAATTACCTTCCTTGTCCTATATTAAACCGATTGAAATGAATGCTTTTCCTGATTGCTCTTTTATTCAAACTCAGGCAACCGACATCCCGATTATATCATTAGCCTTGGAATGTTTGCAAGGATCAACCCTGAAACCATTATTTTATATGATAGCTGATGAATTAGCTGTAGAGGCTTTTCTTAATCATAAAATCCGGTTTACGGAAGTTGCAGGCTTTTTACGCTTCTGTGTTATAGAGTTGGCAAAAATATTCTCTATACAGAACTTTCAGGTACATCCAGCAGGAGTGCCGAATTTTATCAGTGATGTAATGCAAAATACTCAACGAATGTTGATTCAATTTAAGAAACAGGTGGAATAGATGACTTACTTATTTTCTTTCTTGGCGATTAATCTTATTATTTTTTTACATGAACTGGGGCATTATTTAGCAGCAAAACGGACTGGCATGAAGGTAGAGCGTTTTGGAATTGGAATGGGACCCGTTATCAAAATTGGAAAATTTAAATTCGCTTTTCAACGTGGGGAAACAGAATATTGCTTGTGCTGGTTTCCAATAGGGGGATTTTGCCAGATTAAAGGAGAAGAGGAAGATACTGCAGAACCTGATTCCTATAATGCTAAACCTCCTTTATTCAAATTTATGGTAGCTTTTGCAGGTCCATTCACCAATATTCTGACAACTGTATTGGTGCTGATTATACTTTTTATGGTAGCAGGAGATCCATCCTATTTTGCTCAAATTCAAGAACTTAAGGAAGGGATGCCTGCAATTGAAGCAGGTTTTCAACTTAACGATATCATCGTCGGAGTAAACGATAAAAACGTGGTCGAGTGGTCTCAAATTCACACGACTATTTCAAACAATAGCGATCAACCAATTCAATTGATTGTAAAGAGAGGCAGCGAGGAACTGACTATTCCGGTTACCCCCGTTTTATCAGAAGGAAAAGGTATTATAGGTGTGCTCGTGAATGGATACCCGAAACAATTAGCTGTCGGCGAATCTCTTGTGCACACTTTTCGAAAAATGGAGCAGTTCTTTCAACAATTTCTCCTTTTTATCGGAAGAGTTTTTACAGGAAATATCAATCAAAGCGAAGTTGGCGGAATTATCTCGATATATAAAGTTGCAGAGCAGAGCGCAAAAGAATCCATTAGTTCTTTTTTCTTTTTTATCGCTTTTTTAAGTTTAAATCTTGGTGTGTTGAACTTATTTCCCTTTCCTCCCTTGGATGGTGGAAAAATTATTTTTGCTTTACTCGAAGCGATATTGAGAAAAAAAATCAATAAAAAAGCGGAAATATGGATTAACCTAGTTGGATTCGTGATTTTGATAGGTTTAATGATTTATGTAAATTTTTTGGATATTAAGAACTTGATCCTCAATCGATTGTAATTCTCTAAAAAATAAAAAAAATCCCGGGGTTTGCTTCCCCGGGATTTTTTTTATGGATACGATTTAGATATTTTCTAAGCTGTAAAGCACAACTGTTTCAGTTTTTTTCTTAGCTTCTTTCTCAAGCTCTTTTGAGAAACCTGATTTAGAAAAGATCAAATAATTATCTCTTCGAATTCTTCTGGGAACAGCAACAAAATGGGATTCTTGGATAAGAGAGTGTAAATCAGCCGGGGTAGCAGGGGTATCTTTCCAGAAAACACTGCCAAACAGGACATCTCTTTCACCGAGTGCTAACAGCTCTATAAATCTGTCTTTCTCCCACCAATTACTGACGGTA
>JAQVYZ010000203.1 GCA_028708485.1 Caldisericia bacterium
ATTTTTAAACGAACGCACCTGGGCGACACTGCAAGAACCGGTTGTGACAAACACCGGATCTATCCGGGCACGTCTGGCCGTATCTAAATCAATGTCCATATCACCGATATATACAGAATCGCGTTTCTCCACGCCAAAACGCTTGACGATCACATTTAATATTTTTGGCCGGGGTTTCAGACTGTTCACGTCATCGGCACACCACACCCCATCGATGTAACGAGAAATGCCTGTCGCTTTTATGATGATACGGGTAAACGGCGACGGCCTGTTGGAGGCTATGGCGATAAGCTTATTTCTTTTTTTCAACGCCGCCAAGGTTCGCAAAGCTTTCGGCATCGTCCGGGCAAGCGAGACAAGCGCTCCTTTATGGTGGCGACGATAAAAGGAAACCGCCCGTGCGGCATCCCTATGCGGGAAGAATGTTTCGATGAAACGTCTATCTCCGCGCCCAACCCTGCTTCTTACTTCCTTATAGCTCACCGGAGGATATCCGAACCGCGCTCTGGTTGCGTTAAGGCTCGATTCGATCGCCCGATACGCATCAACCAGAGTTCCATCTAAGTCGAAAATGAACAGTTTTTTATACATCTAAGGATAGACCAAACACATATGTGTTCCAGGCAGACTATTTTTTTAAGATCCCTATTGCGATAGACAATTTCAAGATCTCTCCGGCCATAAACGGCAGAACACCCAGCTGCAACGCGGTAAAAAGAGAACAATGGGTATAGGCGATCAGGCCGGCGGCGCCGCAGGCATAAATCAAGACAGCTATGCCGACATATCGAAGGATACGCCCGGCTAACGAGCCGGATGTACGCATGAAGTTCCCAAAAATAACGGATGCGAGTAAAAATCCCGCTAAATATCCGCCGGTCGGCCCCAATAAATAACCAATGCCCATACTCGAATTGGTAAATACCGGTAATCCCAATATTCCCAAGGCAAGATACGCGAGCTGAACGAATACGGCACGCTCCCGCAACTTTCCTATGGCGAAATAAACGACCAATGTCTGCAATGTGAGCGGCACGGGGGTAAACGGAAGCGGAATACGCACATACGCGGCGCAGACCAGCAATAACGTAAAAAACAGGATTTCGCCGACGTGTGCCGCCAAAGTATTTTTCTTAATCAAACTTATCGAGTTCATTTGCTACCTCCATTTTTATGTATATTACAGAAGTTGTAATTGTATCACAGAGTTTTTAAAATAAAAGAAAAAAATGCCCGGTTTTAAAGGATAAATTTTTTAGCCCGCGCGCGCAGACATGTGAGAAAATAAAGAAGAGAGACTTCACTATTCGTCCTGTGGATCCGTTTTAGACAGGAAGAAGATCTTTCTGAAGCTGGTGCCGCGCAATAATTTCAGCAGATTGCCGCTCTTTGCAGCCATATCCTCTTCTCCCCGCCTTACCAACTCGTGGGCAGACTCAAAATCAGCAAGAGAGAAATTCTCAAGAGGAGGCGCAAGCAGAAAATCCGCCTCCAAAACGTTTTCCTCGATGATGGTCTTATAACGAAGCCTGTCTGCTAAATACATAAGGTCGATGGCGTTGCGCATAGGGGACACCGGCGGCCAAGGATTTTCAAGGCACACGGCAATAACAAAATCGGCTTTTTTCCTTATAATACTCACCGGTACCGGCATAAGGACACCGCCGTCGATAAACAATGAATTATTCAATCTCAAGGGAGGAAAGAGTCCCGGTAAACTCGAAGACGCAAGCGCGGATTTATACAGCGGCCCTTCTTTAAGCACGACGACTTTTCCGCTAAACACGTCGACGGCTGTGGCAAAAAATGGTATCTGACAATCTTTGAATTCACTATCCTTAAAAAGCTTCTTATAAATGGCCAAAAACGGTTTATGCTCTACAAGCGCAGGCTTTATGATGCGAAGATTCCAGATAGCGAATTCTTTAACCACATTAAGGTACCTCTCGACCGAGGCCGGCATTGACGCAGGCGCAGGCTGGGAGAAACAGGCCTTTATAAGAGAAATGTCCCGCTGATACTTGTCCAGGACCGCGAAAGTCTCGCGTTCCAGGCGTTCTGCGTCCCCATGAATGGCGTACAACCCTCCTATTACAGACCCGATCGAGGTCCCGGAAATGATGTCTGCCTTGATACCCAGTTTATCCAGAGTTTTCAACACACCAATATGATAAAAACCGCGCGCAAGCCCGCCGCCTAAGGCTATCCCGATCTTCACAAGCATCCCTCCCGTAGAATCAACGTATTAATCCTGATCCTAAATAAGAAAGCAGGTCCTTTTTTCGAACCTGCTCCAAAAATTGTTTCGTCCATATATTATTCTTTCGCAATCGCAAGTATTATGATCCCCACCAACGCCAAAAAAGGACCGATGCAGGCCAGGAAAAGTCCCCAAAAGTTCTCTCGATATATCCACCATAGCGCAATTCCTGCGGCCAAGAATATAAAACCAAAAAGAAACTTTAACACCGCTCTTGACCTTGACTTTGCCTGTGGCGCGGTTTGTGTCTTATTCTCCTCCATACGTTACCTCCTTCTGTCCACTGCGCGGATCCGTTCGCCGCTTTTTGTGACAAAAAAAGCGATTGCTGCCATTCTTGCATCACCGCTATGGAACCGGAAAACAACGCGAGACTCGCTCGACAAATTTATCTTATATTATTTCCGTTTGCTTGTCAACGCCTGACCAGGGTTCGCGCTGCCTTCTCCGGCTACGCTGAGACCTTTTTCGGCATCAGCGCCAGTTCAATGATCCACTCTATGACCCTATCGTAGGCATATCACCTTCTGCTTAGCCTCATCTGTTTTAAGTTCAATCTCTTTTAATTGAAGTTTAACTGATTTAAGAGTGTCTTCTTTAGAATATCTTTTTTCTTCAATATCATCTCTTTCTTTTTC
>JAQVYZ010000204.1 GCA_028708485.1 Caldisericia bacterium
TGCCTGGTCGGATGGAAAAAGGGAATACGTGTACTTTTGAGAATTGCACGCATTGAGCAAGTTCCATTGTAGCGTTGAAATCTGCTTCTGTTTCTCCGGGAAAGCCGACGATAATGTCAGTACTGACACAAAAATCAGGTATTTCCTGCCTGCATTGAGAACAGAATTCAATATACTGCTCCTTGGTATACTGCCTATTCATAGATTTTAAGATGGCATTACTCCCAGATTGGAGTGATAGGTGAAGATGGGGGCAGGCAATAGAAGAGTTTTTCATCCAATCGATGAGTCTATGGCTCACAAAAGAGGGGCTGATAGAAGATAACCTCACCCGGTCTACTTTTGTATTAAATTGCGCATCGATTTTCTCCAATAAATCAACTAAAGTCCTGTTTTTTTCATCTTGATACAATCCTATTTGGGTGCCGGTCAACACAATTTCCCTATATCCGGATTGGGTTAATGCTGTAATCTCGGTGACGATCTCCTCTGTCGGTCTGGAATACAGTCTGCCCCGGCGATAGGGAACGATACAATAGGAACAGAACTGGGAGCATCCACTTTGAATTTTAACCGTAGCTCTCGTTCTCTCGGATATAGTTCGAAGAGCTGACTGAAAAACTTGTGTTGAAGAGGGCTTGTATCGAGACTGCAGATAAGTAAAAACATCCTCTGTGTCTGAAAAGTACAAACATGTCTCATCAAGCACCTGTGACAGGAAATCAGGTTTGCACCCGGTGATAATAACGATTTTAACTGATCGATGCGAAGATTTGATGAAGCGAAGGCACTCTTTTTCTGCTTTTTCAGTCACGACACAAGCATTCACGACCAGCACTTCAGCTTGGGAATACAGACGAGTGCTCTCAAAACCAGAATGTATAAGATTGTCCATCAGCAAGAATGTATTGTATTGATTCACCTTACATCCAAACGTTTTAAAAGCGATTCTCATGGGTTGAATTGGGAAACAAGGTATTGCACCAACCCAAGAGCAAAGAAACCGGCATTTTCCGCTCTAAGGATAGTGGGGCCAAGAGAAGCAGGCATGAAACCTTTTTGGAGTATAGCAGAAGCTTCTTCCTGCGAAAAGCCCCCTTCCGGACCAATGAGGAGTATGATATTATGAGATTGAGGTTTTGACCGAAGGTATTCGGATAAATCTCTTTGGTTTGCGCACTCCCAAAAGAATATCCTGAGTTCATCTGTATCCGCTAAGGACTGCAACAAAGAAACTAATGGCACAGGGGGAGACACGCTGGGGACAAAATCCCTTCTGGCTTGTTTAGCAGCAGTAATGATAATACGTTGCCAACGTTGGATCCTGCTCTCATTTTCTGCTTGTGGCTGTAACAACGGTGCAGAGCGTTCTGTGATCAACGGGACAATTTCAGAAACACCCATTTCAGTAGCTTTATCCATCACTTCATCCATTTTGCTGCTTTTAATCATACTTTGCCACAGTATTAGCCGGTATTTGGATTCTTTTTTACTGATCTCGCTTTGAATAAGAAGTTCAGAACCATTTTTTTTCAATTGAATAATTTTAGCCAGGTATCTGCCTGAGTAGGTGATGATATCAACATTCTCATCAGGACCCAACCGAAGCACATCCCGTAAATGGTGTAAATCACTGCCTTCGAGCGATATCAGCTCTCCGGGATGAACAGGGTGAGGGTAATAAAATGATCTCAACTCACTCAATTCTGCTTTTGTTTCCTTCTACGAAATGTGTAGGAGAAATCGGATTGGTCAACATCTTCTTTCCAGGTTGGCAGACATCCAAAAATCATACACTCTTCTGTGTCCATGATAAGCTGATTAGTCAGATCATCCGCATCCGAATCAATCAGATGGACCGGAGCATCCCGAATGATGGCGATGGGAGTTTGTTCAACCGTCTCCCCCATAACAAGATTGGCTGCTGAAGCAAGGTTGTCGGCGATATTGCTTCTGGAGACGATTAGTTTTCTCCCGAACAAATCACTCTCTCCTCTTTTGTCTATCATCCCGACAAAGCCGGCAATACCGATCGCAACGCCATAGGTTCCTGCCCGAAGAGGGACGACCTGCGAATCGGATACAATGATACCTACTTCTTTATGGAAAATCCTCTGGATAAACTCCTTGATCATTTCAGCTTTCTTGGCTGGTTGGTCCGGCCAGAGGATCGCATGGTCATGTGGGGCATTGGATCTGTCTGCCCCGCCATAAGCGACTAAAATGCCATTTTTAATGGTGGTGATCACTTTGGGAATACCCCCCAGGATCACATCTGCTTCCTGAAGGATCACTTGGCAAAACCGTTCATCGATTTGATATTCATTGGCTAGCGCATACGCTTCTTCACTCACATGATTGGCCTTCAGGGAAACTATCCTGCCTTCAGAAACAGAAATCAATTTTGATGAGATAACAATGATGTCCCCTTCCTGAATTTGGAAGGGAGTCAGGCACGTTTCCAACAGTTCGAAAAGATCGAACTTATGCTTCATTATTTCAGTTTTTACAGGGATAACTAACAAAAGCCACCTCAAATCTTTTCATATTATTCAAATCACTTTCTATTATAATAAGAAACGGTAATTTATTTTAAGAACTTCCGAAGAACAGGAGTGACTGGTGATTAGAATAGCGGTTTTGTTAAAACAGGTCCCTGATATTGAACGAAATGTGAAAGTCACTATAAATGCAAATTCCTACAATATCAACCGGCAAGGGGTGCCGTCTATCATGAATCCTCACGAAAGAAATGCCTTGGAGGAAGCCTTGTGCTGGAAAGATCGGGTTGGTGCTGAAGTAGTCTGTTTTTCCATGGGACCACCGCAAGCCGCAGAGATCTTGAAAGAAGCTGTTTCAATGGGAGCAGATGAA
>JAQVYZ010000205.1 GCA_028708485.1 Caldisericia bacterium
CTTGAAGGCTTCTGCAATGAATCGTAACGGTACGACGGTTCTGCTTCGAACAATTTGAGGAGGCACATCCAGTGTCACTGATTTGCCATCCACAACAGCGGTCTTTCTACCGATCCAGAGTTCGATGATAATGGTTGGTCCTTCGATTTCAGGAGGTCTTTTGTATACTGTGAGTCTTTTCGTAGTTGTAAGCCCGGCACCGTTTATTGCGACAATATCAACATAGTTCTTGTCATCTACTATCAGATTCATATCAAAATCAACAGTTCCCTTATTCTCTGTAATATTGTGTGTATTGCCGATAATCTTGATTTCTGTTATGCCAGATTCAGGGTCCATCACCGTTGCATTCACATGAATCCGACTCTCTCTGGTTTCTGATCCCTCTGCAGGAGAATTGATCATGATAATGGGCGGAGTAGTATCCGCAGGAGACAGATTGGTGATCGTCAGTATTTTACTGGTAGTCATTCCGGCACCGTTTACTGCCACTATCTCAACTGTATTTTTGTTCTTTGTAAGAATCCAATCGAATATAAAGGATCCATCCGATTCAACAATATTCTCTACACGACCGATGATATTCATGGATTCGATTCCGGATTCCGGGTCATACACCCTTCCCTTCACCTGTATTTTGCTCTCGGTCGTCTCTGTATTATCTGCCGGTGAAGAGATTTCAATCACAGGAGGGGTGGTATCATCATTAGAAAATACGTTCGCATGATGCACGATTAAGCTGACAAGTACAAACAGAATAATCGTGATAACAGCTAAGCATTTATTCATTTACTTCACTCTCCCTTCCTTTGTTTAATTATAGTAGATCCTCATTGTTTGTTACTTCCATCTTCTCAATATTGTTTCCCCGGATAAATATCCTGGAAAATAGCTTTGAAGAACCCACTTTCTCCCTAAGATTCAACCATGCCGAAGGATAACGGCTAATGATAGAAGCTGCTGAATAGGATGAGGCTAGGATTTGTTTAAAGGAGGAAGACCAGTCTGCAGAGAGTTGAACCATAAGAGTAGAGCCGATATTCTCCATAAGGTTCAAATATTCACTCATGACAGGGATTGTTTTTTTGGATGCTTCTAACGCCACACTGTATACTAAGTATTTTTCCCAGGTAGCCTCCGATTCGTCTTCATCTCCCATTGCCTTTATCTCCTCAGGATTTTTCAGGAATTTTCTGAATTGAAGATATTGTTTGAAATACAAAGTCCCGGTTTTGGTTCTCCGAGTTAGATTCATCCATCCGATGAACTCAAATAGGATGATAAAAACAGGTATCGCATACAAGAAACGTCTTGGATAAATTAATTTAATCCAGATAAAGACAGCCAGTACTGTCATACATACCGAGATGATCCAATCTGATACCTTCTGTTTCGAGATATCAAAAAATGATTGCTTATTAACTGCTTCCTTCAACTGAGATTTGAATTTTTGAACTGCCGGAATAAATTGTTTCGGGTTTTCTTGTAACGTTTTCCGAAGTTTGGAAACAGAAATGCCGGTTCCTGATTTTTCTGCAAAAGGAGGAAACAGAATTTCATATAGTAAGGTGGCTTCATAATCACGGATTGGTTCTGTTTGTTCTTTTGTATCCAGAATAAACAATAACTCATCGTTCCTCTGATTTTCGGCGGGGTACTTTGACAGACGAAGAATTTTTTTTCTAATTAAATCCAGAATAATCGCCTGAATAGCCAAAATCGGGTATTTAAAGAATTTCATCAGGTAGGCAGTTTCACCGGGAGGCAGTAATTCAAGAGGTTGTTGAATAGAATGAGTTCGTCTGGGAAGCCGGTACTCGATTCCGTATTGAGTTAATAAATACAGAAGGTAACACAGCAAGAATACTCCTAATAGTAAAAAACCGACCCCAAAAATCCAATCCCGTATCATCCTTTGTTTTTGTTTCCTGATTCCGAGTTCATACTGCTTTTTCTCTTCTACCGCTCGATTGGTTTCTTCAGTGATGATGGTAGAGCCGACTTCCTGGTCTGACTTTTCTATTGTGAAATAAGTGGAAGGAATCAATATCCTGATATCCATCACTTCTTCAGGAGTAACGTTATTGATCTCAAGTGTGATAGTCTGCTCATCGATGATCGTCAAATGACCTCTCATGGGTCCATGAAACCAGACATGTAATTCGTCTTTTGGAATAGGTTTCTCCAGACGAAAGGTTGCTTTAAAGCTTTCTAATGGATCGCTCCATGTTTTTAAATGAATTGGCCAATAAAAGTCACTATAATCAGCGAATGCTTCAATAGCTCCGAAGATGGTATAAGAAATCTCGAAAGTTCTGGTCTCGTTTTGGGCATTGAAGTAATAATTTAAAACTCCTTCTTCACCAATCCAATAGGTGTTTTCTTTTCCTGAATAAGCATGCTTATAGGGTATTCCGTTTTCTCCGATCACGATATTGTCCAGATAAGTATCATTCCTAAATATTAATCCGATAGAAGCACGCGAAAACTGCCCTTCAAACTGAAAAGTATTTGCTTCCTTCCAATCAATGTTTCCATTTTGACGGATCAGGCAATTTAATTCAGTTTGAGTGACATTAAAAGATTTTGCATCACACAGGCAGGGTAAAAAAAGCACTACCACTAAAAGAATCCAACCAGCTCTTTTCATATGATCACCTCAAACGGGACAAAGAGAAACTATTCCTTGTCCATTATTTTTCGTCTCTTATAAAAATTCTAAGAGGCTATTTGATTCTTTGCCTTGTCTTTTTATCTCTTCTATTTTTATTGATACTTTTAAATTTTATATTTACATTTTAAAGCACATAGACTTTTTTACCAAAAAATATTTTTATCTTA
>JAQVYZ010000206.1 GCA_028708485.1 Caldisericia bacterium
GTGGAAGTAGGGGCATTTCTTTCCATAAAGAATCCTTTAAATCGGAATCCTCGATTACTAATATTACTATGCCAGACTTATTTCCTATGATGACCATGGATCTTTCTGGGTAGAAAGAAACAGTATTTTGAATTATTTCACCGGTTTGGTCTATGTGGATAACCAGTTACATGTCGTGTGGCGGTTTTCTATTGAACATTCAGAGCAAAAGCGATCCTGTTTCCTGTATCCCAGAATAGTTGTTCAACAAGAGCTTGTTCATATTTTCTCCTATGATGCCGGCAAGATCCTGCACCATGCGCTTCGGCTTCAAACAGGAGAGGTAGTGAACCAACAGGTATTGCTGACCAAAACGGATTACTTTGCTAATCCGTTTGAGAGAACACCTTTTGAAGATATCCTGATCGATGAGGACACCTGCTACCTGTTTTCTACCTATGGAAGTCAGCTCAACATACTTATCTTTTCTTTACAGGACCATTCCTATTTAAAAACCGATCAGATCGATTACACGATCGATCCGGTATTGGATTTCTCTCAAATCCAGAATGGTTGTATCAAGCAGATTAATGACCAGATCATTATCCCGGTAGAATTGACATGGAAAACGGAGAGAGTAGGTCTCGAACGTGGTCGAGATTGGAAAAAATCAGTCATTCTCTATTTCGACACGAAACAGCATAAAATAATTTACAGTCAGGAAATACAAAAAGGTAGTCTTGAACAGGTATGGGTAGTAAATGATCATTCCAGGTATTTTCTGATATATGGCTACGATTCTGATTTTACCCCGATCTTACGAGAGACCACTTTCTCCTATTATGCTGGTTCAATCGTCTGTATCGATATGGCTACCCGCTCCATCCAGTGGGAAAAAGATTTGGAACAACAAGCAAAAATTAAATACCATGTAGCTTATTTCTGGACCTATACCAATGAAGAGAATAAACCGATACTTCGGATGAATGAGCAAGGCGAGATCACCGACACAATTGAACTATCCGAAGCCAAAGCTACTTACTATCAACAGCGAGAAAAGGATAAAAAAATACCTTTTAGAACAGGTAGCAGTTGGTTTATTGATGTATTCCCCATCCACCATAACAAAGCCATCATTACAACCAGCAATGGTTATCTCTACACCTGGACCAAGAAGGAAAGAGAATGACATCACAAATGAGTCTGTAAATATTTTCGTGTAAACTCCCTTTTTCTTAGACTATCCGGCATTGTTAATTCTTTTTTTCTAGCTAATATTCCATCAAGGAGGTTCAAACTTTGTCCCACCAACCCCGTAGATTGAATCAAAGGTTCTTTTATTCATTCTGCATTAAATTTTGATTCTTAATACAATGCGGTTTATAATTAAATCAAAAAAGAAAGGAGCAAAATTGTTTGATTTGGAAAAAAATAACTAATTACTTTAAACGGGTAAAAAATTTCTTCAAAACCATTATATTTTCCGGTTTTTCAGAAAGTTTACAAGCGAAACAAGCCAGAGAGTTTGAATTAGACAAGCTCAGAAGAGATTCGGCCATCATGTTTGAAAAAATCAGCCGGAGAATCTAATAGATACAAATTTCCCTGTCTCCACTTTTTGGTCCAACATCATCCCGCTTTTTCCGGTTGATTAAATATTCTTGCTTATCATTTATTTTTCATTTTGATTTTCGTCATAATGCTTTGTAATCACTCTGAATAGCTTATACTTTTTATAGGAGTTAGAATCCTCAATAAGGAGATTAAAAATGAAAAAGAATATCAGTTTGCTTTCCATTTTATTTGTGACGATACTAATATTTATTTCTCTAACCATTGGTTTTTCACATTTTACACGAGAGGTAAAGGCGGAGTCTGTTGATCAGTTTAGCGACTTGAAAGCTCCCGATAAACCGACAATAAGTCAGTTTCGTCAGATGCAAAATGAATGGATTGAATTTAAAACAAATTACGGCTCCTTCGTTATTGAGCTAAATCCTACAGCTGCACCAGTCACTTGCTTGAATTTTCATCAATTAGTAGAAGCCGGTTTTTATAACGATATCATCTTTCATCGGGTGATCAAAGACTTTATGATTCAATCAGGTGGATATACAGCAAATCAACCCAGGGATCTTGACTATTCATTCCAAGACGAGATAAATCCGTTAGAGCTTGGTTTGACCGACGAAGAAATCATACAAAATGAGCATTCTGACTTTCAATATGATTTTAACATACCTTCTATACAACACATCCAGGGTGTGATCTCCATGGCGAACGCCGGATCCAACACAAACAGCTCTCAGTTCTTTATCGTGACAAAAAGCGATGGAACCCCCTGGTTGAATGGCAAACACACAGCTTTTGGCAAGATTGTCAAAGGTATAGACATCGTACTGAAGATTGAGAATGCAAAAACCAACGATAGGGATAAACCAATGGAAGATATTACCATTCTATCTGCCAAAATCATTGAAAAAAGCGACCATGCCATAATAATCACTCTACAAATTGGATCGACTACCGCAGATGTATCCGGAAAAACAGTCGAAATCTCCCCAGCCCCCTATATTAACCGGGGAAGAACGATGGTTCCTTTACGCTTTCTATCTGAAGCTTTCGGTGCTACGGTTCATTATGACGAGTCATCTAAAGGCATCGTCATTACATTGGATAAAACTGTGATTGCTTTACAGATCGGCAATCCCAACGCAATGAAAAATGGAAAAAGTATCATTTTAGATTCTCCTCCTCAAATCAGAAAGAATGTCACATTTGTTCCTATGCGATTCATTTGTGACGCATTTGGTGCCAATACAGAGTGGGATAACGATACCCAAAAAATCAGGATTCATTAT
>JAQVYZ010000008.1 GCA_028708485.1 Caldisericia bacterium
CACAGAATATTACTTCCAGTGCTTCATCCGGTGCCGAGATATCAATTGTTTTTGAAGCCTCTGCCGGTATCATCAATCCGAGCGGAACACCCTGGGATCGAAGCATGTGTATAACTACCTTGCGGTCAAACGGTACCAGTATCATTGAAGGACCGTTAGAATCTAATTATTATACAATTCATACTTCGCTTGGATCCCCTAAAGTACTGGTCAGACCGGAGCAAGTAGGATTAAATGCGGAATACCATCTGATACTCAACCTTGGCAGCAATGGGGAATTATTGGCTAATTCAGGAAGAATTGATGTAACGTTCCCAGATGGAACCATCGTGCCTTCGAGTATCTCATCTTCCTCCATACGAGTCTCCTCTTCTGTTTCAGAACCTGCATTTCCTTGTGGTACAGGTACAGGGTTATCATTTGATCCTCAGGTAGTGGGAAACAAAGTTTCTTTTGTGGTGCCCGTTACGATTCCCAGTAACAATTATGCCTGCATTACCTTTCAACCATCTGCTGGCATCATCAACCCCACCACTCCGGGAAATTATACATTGAAGATTTCTACTTCCACAGAACCTTCTGTGATATCCTCCTCTATCTATTCTATTAAAGCAGCCGGTACCTCTTCTGTTGTGGTAGAACCCAATAAATCAAGAGAGGTTGCTGCCTATACGATTCATTTTAAAACCGGAGTCAACGGCGCTTTATATCCGTATGGTACCGCAGGAACCGATAAGAATATCATGATTACCTTTCCAGCAGGATTTGTATTACCTGCGACAATTGCAGCAGGTATTATTCGAGTAAACGGGATCGGTACATCAGATCCAGCGACCATTGTTGGGCAAAAGATCACTTTTCCCACTCCTATCGTTATCGACAATAATAAAGAAGTGACGATTGAAATTCAGAAGCAAGCCGGTGTCACGAATCCAAATATCAAAGAAACACCGGAATATTACAATCTCATTATCGAAACGGATAAAGAAAAGGATTCCAATAGAATCAGTTCCGATGCATTTATTATTTACACAAGCGTTAAAGATGTGATCGTAGTACCTACCGACCCTGGTACGGGGATCGTTTCAAGGTATGATATCACCTTTGAGACCGGAGACGTGGATACAGGATTGGAATCAAATGATTCTCTGTTTGTTGAATTTCCAGCCGGTACTGTGTTACCGGCTTTTATTGCCTCCAATAATATTCAAATAGTCCGGGTGGTTCCCAACGATATTTTCTATCCATCTTCTGTATTTGTTCAGGGTCAGAAAATATCTATTACACTCCCGGTAGGATTTGTGTTAGCTGAGGTGTCCAAGATAAAAATTACCTTTTTACAGTCAGCCGGAATTCGAAATCCTGATACTCCCGGATCATATAGAGTCACCGTTTATACCTCAAAAGAAAATCTACCGATCGCATCCAATCTCTATACAATTGGATCGGTTGCGGGTGATGTTCAGGTGAGGGTGAGTCCGAATGTATCCAAGTATTGTTCCTCCTCAGCAGATGGTGCGGAATATACTGTTCGGTTTCTAACCGGAGCCAGCGGTGGGGTATCAGTAGGACAAAATTTGTATGTTATCTTTCCACCGGAATATACTGCTGCTTATCTTCCCCCGGTGATACCAGCTGGGAGAATACTAGTGAATGGTATTTTAACTTCCATGAATGCAGCGGTGGATGCAGCACCAACTCCCCAGTTTTCTCCGGGTTCCCGTCGGGTAACTATCCCGACACCGGTGTATATCGCCAACCAAGCTTATGTCGAGATCAATTTTCTGGCTTCCGCCAATATTGATAATCCGATAGTCACCATTACTCCGCAACCCTATTATTTATCGGTATATACCGATCCTGAACCCTCCGCTATTAATGGGATTTATTATTTGGTTTCCACGATCTCGGGCATTGGAGGCGGTTGCAATTTGCCGGTCGGCGTTACGGTTGTCAATCAATATGCCGGTTCCGGATCCGCCATCAACCTTCAATTCCAAACCGGTCCTGTAGGTTCTCTCACGGCTGGATCCGATAAGATTTTTATCAAATTACCTGAAGGAACAAAAATTCCCACTTATATGGCCGGTACTTATGTGACTATCAATGTAGGAGTGGATAACTTTGCAACCAGCGTCAGTGTGTTAAATCCAAAAGTAGTGGACCGAACCATCGAGTTTAGTGTACCCTATGGAATGCCTGCCATCGGTGCGGATACGCCTGTGTACATTTATATTTCTCAAGCAGCCGGGTTAGTGAATCCATCCATTCCGGGAAATTATAATCTTACAGTCTGGACCAGCAAAGAAATAACCGAAGTTAAGTCAATTGAATACAACATACAATATGTTGCTACCACTAAACCTGCTGTGGATGTGTTACCTAATTTTGTAAATGCGGAAGCTGCTTATAGCATAAAATTCTTTACCGGATCGTATGGAGGAATCAATATTGGTGATCCAATCTATATGATTTTTCCCACTGGAACGGTTTTACCCGATCCTGGATTGAATCCTATCTCACCAAGGTATATCACCGTTAATGGCGTTGCATGCGTGATTGGTGTGACTGTAGTGCCAGCTACGCGCAGTTTAACAATCTATAGTCCTGTGATGATCGCTGGAAATAGTTCTGTATCGATCAATATCAGCAAAGATGCGAAAATCATCAATCCTCCGATAGCCGGAGAACAATACACATTACAGGTATGGACGCTTCGGGAAGGTAGTTCCACCAATCCTTTTATATCCAGCTATTATAAAATCATCTCCGCTAATCGACCTACCGTTGCGAAAGTGACTATCACTCCCTGCACACCTTTCAGCAATGTCAGCATGGTTTTTGGTTTCTATACCCCTGTTGCAATGACAGCGGAAGTGGATTATTTTGAAATCAATTTTCCATCCGATACGTTTATCCCCTCTACCGTGAATACAAACACGATTCTGGTTAACAATACTGCTTGTCAAACCAGTCCTATTATTAATTTATACAAAGTAACCGTCTACCCTTCCAACAATATCGCAGCCAATGATTATGTTTCTATCAATTTCACAAAAGCAGCAGGATTGCAGAATCCGGGAGGTGGAAGCGTTCATGCATCAATACGCTTGGTAGCTCCGGGAGCTGGAAGTGCTTCTGATACAGACACTTATTATATCTGTCCCGATCTGAACTTTGGCAGACTAGAGATCATACCGGCTGGCACCAGGATGCAGATTGGAAAAACACAAACATTTACTGCCAGAGCTTTTGATTCAGATGGTGTAAAGATGGATGTCGGGGTAGTGTACCGATGGTCTGTCACAAGTGGTATCGGTGTGATTGATAACGTTACCAAACAAACGATAGAGTTTTTTGCTACCAATACCGGAGTGGGTACGATGACCGTTAATGCGGAGTATGGATCGAAAGTGATGTCTACCAGCGTCAGTATTGTGGTTCTCGGTTTGTTGGATAAGATTATCCTGCAACCGCAGGAAACAACTACCTCTCGAGGTAAAACCACTCGGTTCAACGTTCAAGCAACCGATTCAAACGGGGAAGCGCTGGATAATGTGAATTATTTCTGGTCCGTCTCTCCTTCCATCGGAACTGTGAAGAAAATTACCGGATCCAATGACATCGAATTTCTGGCTGAAAAAGAGGGCACATGCATCTTGAAAGTCACAGCTTCTCAGGGAACCATCACAAAAGAAGCCCAAAGTACGATTATAATAAAAAATGGGGTGAATAACCTAAAATGGGTGAATACGAATCAAGTTTCTATTGGAAGCCCCTCTGATGTACTCGGACCTTTTTCCATTAAGCTTGTCAATGAGATGGGCATGGAACTAACCGAAACCACTGAAACGTCGATTCAAATTCTTTCTTCTTCCTCTACCACGCGGTTTTCTGTAGATGGTTTGAACTGGTCTAAAGCGAATTCCATTATCATGACTGTGTCGGTGAATTTCTCTGAGACATTACCATTTTATATCGCTGAAATCAATCCGAATAACATTTCTATTATTGCTACCTCTGCTAATTATAATTCTGCTGTTATGCCTCTTTCAATCAGGGGAAATGTGAAAACGATCATGTTTATGTCTGCTCCCCAGAGTCTGCGTATTCAAAAACCATCCGAAGTAATCAAGGTACAGGTTTCAGATATATACGGTACACCAGTCTCTTTGAATTCAGATATGCTGTTTGCTCTCACAACAAAATCAACTACAGGGTCGTTTTCCAGAACACAAGATCCATTCGTGCCTGTTACACAGATCGTCGCACAGAAAGGCTCTAGTACCATAGAATTTTATTATAAAGATAATAGTGAGGGTACGTATTCAATCACGATTGCTAATCCGTTGTTAGGCTCAGCTGTCCAGATGGTGCAGATCTCTTCACCAGGATCGGTCAGTGCTCCGGAGGTGACCGTCAGTCCACCGATACAAAGCGCCAGTGCGGAATATAAGATACGCTTTTCAACCGGTATCGATGGCGAGTTAAAATCCTTTCAGGATACGATCAAAATACAATTTCCAGCTGGAACCGGAATTCCAGCCAAGTTAAATTCACAGCAAGTATTCGTGAATGGGAAACCTTTAATCCAGGCTCCTATAGTAGATGCGCCAAAGTACAGCCTTACGTTCTATGTTCCGGAATTACTAACGGCAGGCTCATCTGTGGAAATCATTATTAAAGATATCATCAATCCGGCTGCCGTGAATGTATATTATCTTCAGGTTCAGACCTCTATGCAACCAACTCCATCGGTATCGAAAGGGTATAAGATCGACGTTTCTTCTTTATCCAGAATCACAGTGAAAGCTAACCCAATCATTACCGGAATGATAGCAGAATACGAAGTGCAGTTTAAAACAGGCTTACGAGGTCAATTATCCTCAAATGATGAAATATTCTTCGTATTTGATACGAGTCATCAGATTCCAAATACCATTGGCAAACAAAATGTTTTGTTAAATGGCGTTCCGCTTGGTACAGACCCAACTGTGGACGGAAAAACTATCTCTATCAAAGTAGAGAAGACGATTTTGCCGGATACCATGGTGACCGTCGTATTTACAAAAGAAGCCAAGATTCAAAATCCGATGAATGCCGGTACTTACAAGCTAAAGGTGTACACCACCAAAGAAATGGTTTTAATTGAATCTGCTCCATTTGAAATTGTCCAGAACTCATCTTTGAAAAATCTGAAAATGCAAGTGACTCCTGCCACTATTAACACGGTAGGGCAGTATACGATTACCATGAACCTGGGACCGTATGGTTCACTCACGGAAGAGGATAAGCTGTACATTATTCTAACGGATCTTGTGTTGCCTAAATCCATCACACCTTCCTCCATTGCCATCAATCAGATTCGATTAACCAAGCAAATCACTGTTTCTGATCAAACGATTATGATACCTATCCCGATGGCGATCCAAAACGATTCGTCTTTAACGGTCGTTATTTACGATTATGCCGGTATTATGAATCCTCCAAAACCGGGAGATAATTACAGAATCAGTGCTTATACCTCAAAAGAACCTTTACCTGTAGTGTCAGAGCCTTATTCCATCGAACCAACATTGCAAGTGAATTACTTCCTCTCCCCTACCCAAGCGGATGGGAATAACGGTTACTACAAGACTGCTCCAACCTTACTATTTACTTCTAATGTAATTGGGAAGATCTATTTCTCTATGGATGGTGAAGCAGAAAAACTGTATCAAGAGCCTGTATTGATCAGTGAAGCTGGTGATCATACCATTTCGTACTACTGCATTTCTTCACTGGGAAGCCGCTCATCTGAACAAGTGATTCATGTGAAAGTAGACGCTACTCCACCCATGATAGAGTGTAATATCGTGGAAGACATTCTCTACACCAGATTGTCTTCTCTGGCTTTTACCTTACGCATCACGGATGATACCCAGGTATCCGTCACCATGAACGACAAAGCGATCACGCTGATTGATAGAGCTTTCTCAACGATGATCACATTAGAAAAAGGCGAGAATATCATTGTGGTCAAGGCGATCGATGAAGCAGGCAATACAAGCATGTTAATTCGAAGGATTATCCTGAAAACCACCCCGCCCGTTTTGTTGGTGACCTCCCCCGCGATTTTCCAAACGGTGGAAAGCGTTTACTTTGCCACTACAAGCGACGGTACCCAGTTATTCGCGAATGTTCGATTTGCCGGGAGTGTTGAGATAGGGATTGAAAGAATCAAGATTCTCTCTACGACTACCGGATATGAAACAGAGATTGTGGTAGACGGTTTAGGAAACTTTGACAAGGTGCTTGGAATCCGATCCTTGGCAGGGGACAATAACATCCAAGTCATCGCAGTCGATAAAGTTGGGAACGAGACCAAAGTGACGATTAACTTTATGCTGAAAACAGCTCTTAGGTTGCGAATCGGTAACGCCACCGCTTATCTGAATGGCAATGCATTACAGATGGATGTCAAGCCGTACTTGAAATACAACATGCACACCATGGTACCATTTCGTATCATTGCAGAATCTATCGGCGCAATGGTTGGATGGGATGGTGCGACCAGAAAAGTCAGCTATGAATTCCGTGGCATCAAAATATTTGTTTGGATTGGTAGCAAGCAAGCCCAGATCACAGATGCTACCGGAAAAACCAGAAACCTGACCATGCTGGCAGAACCTGAAATCATCAATGGGCGTACTCTGATCCCGCTACGGTTTGTTTCAGAAGCATTAGGCGCAAAAGTAGACTGGAATGCAAAACTCTGGGAAGCCACTGTCAGTTATCCATAAATAGCAATTCTTCATTTTGATTAGGGGGAGCTTGTCTCCCCCTATATTTTTTTTCATCTGCGATAATTTGTAAAAAAAATCCAATTCATGTAAACTTATCTTGAGTGTGAAGATTTAGATTTAATGTATGTTTGGATAGGGGGGTATTTATATGGGTGGATTTTATATTGAGATCATATCAAAAGAAGATTTTACTCAGAAAGTCCTTCAATCACCATTACCGGTGCTAGTGGATTTCTGGGCTCCTTGGTGTGGTCCTTGCAGAATGGCAAGCCCAGTTGTTGAAGCACTGGCAAAAGAATATTCTGGAAAGTTAGTAGTCGCTAAAGTGAACACAGATGAAAATTCAGATATTGCCGGAGAATACGGTATTATGAGTATTCCTTCCTTCTTTTTATTCAAAGAGGGAAAGCAGTTAGCCAGGATTGTTGGTTTCTCTGAAGAAGACATTCGAAAACTGATTACAACCAGTATATAAACCCCTAAATTAATAGTATGGTGAATAATAAGGCGCTCAAGGAAGCAGTTGCGCAATTTATATTGCAACTGGGATATGTTCCTCTTGATTTGCAAGTCCGCTGGATACAAGAGGGATGGAAGGTCTGCAGTGCGATTTTCCACCCGGAAGCGATTACCTTAAAAGATTGTGCAGAAGTAACCAGAGCATTAAGAGACTATCTGGTCGGTTGGCTCGGAAATGAGGATTTTTCTTTGGATATCTCCTCCCCGGGCGCTGAAAGGGTACTGAAGAGTCCGTTGGAGTATTCGTTGTTCCGCGGGAAAAAAGTAAAAGTGGTTTTGAGAAGCGGTGCGGAAGGTTTGTATCTTTTGGTAAATTCGGATGAAGCGGAAGGGATAGCGAACTTTTTTTCTGAAGAGAAACAGGAAACTATCATGATTCCTTTTCAGGATATTGCTAAGTGTCAGTTGGTTTTGTAAAGGAGAAAAAGCATTGCTGGCTGAAAATTTATTTAAAGCGATTGAAGAATTCTGTAAAATAAGGGATTTCAAGAAAAAGGAATCTCTTTATAGAGCTATTCAATCAGGGTTATTGACAGCCTACAAACGTACCTATTCAAAATCAGAATTTTTAAAAACAGATAACGTGGATGTCATCTTAGATCCTGATAAGAGAATATTTCAGATCATCGAGAGGAAAACAGTGGTCGTGAAACCCAAAGATAAAATTCTCCAGATTTCCCTGTCTGAAGCCCAGAAAATAAAACCTGATGCCAAATTAGGTGATGTGATTAGTATGGAAATCGCCCCGGAAAATTTTGACAGAATCGCAGCGGATGTCGTCAAACAGATTGTGATCCAGAAAATTCATGATGCCGAATTGGATGACTTTTATGATGAATACAAAGCCAAAGAATTTGAGATGGTGTTTGGAGAAATTTCCAAAGTAACCTCCCAAAAAATATATGTGAATCTCGGTAAAGTGGAAGGGATTATTCCGGAAGATGAACGTATCATGAACGAATATTACCGGGTAGGCAACAAAATACACTGCTTGATTTATAATGTCCAAAAATTATCTCGTGAGATTATAGTGAAGCTTTCCAGAACTCATCCGGTTTTATTGAAAAAGCTGATGGAGCTTGAAATACCTGAATTAAAACAAGGATTAATCGAAATTAAATATGTTGTCAGGGAGCCGGGTTATCGGGCAAAGGTAGCCGTTAGCACTAAAGAAGAGAAGATAGACCCTGTTGGTACCTGTATAGGAGCAAAAGGCTCCAGAATCAACTCCGTGGGTCATCATCTGAATAACGAGAAAATTGATGTCATACGTTGGAGTGAAGTGCCGGTGGAATATATCGCCAACTCTCTCTCTCCAGCGAAAGTCCTCGCAAGAGATGTATCTCTTGACATCGAGAGCCGGACAGCCAAAATTTACGTGGACCATTCTTGCTTCTCGCTAGCGATTGGTAAAGAGGGCTTGAATGTGAAGCTGGCAGCCAGATTGACCGGATACAAACTGGATGTCTCATCTAAAGACACAGAACCTCCTTCTGAACAGGACGTTTAAAGTAGAAATGGAGTTTGCATGCGAGTATATGAATTAGCGAAAGAATGGAACAAAACCTCTCAGGATCTGATACAGATCCTTGAGGATTTGGGATATTCGGTCAAGGGTTATCTATCACAACTGACAGATGAGCAGGTTCGTGCCGTCACTGCTATACTGTTGAAGGAATCTCCGGAGTCTACCCCCCCGGCACCGGTATATGTTCCTCCAAAGCCGGTGAAGTCTGCCCCGATTATACCGGAAGTGGTACATCTCCCTAAAGAGCCAGCCAAAGAAGTGATCAAGGAAGAAAAGGTCTCTAAAATAGAGAAACAAATCGAAAAACCGATTGAGAAAAAACCGGACAAAATAGCCGCTAAATCCTATAAAAAAGAGCCCTACAGAAGACAGGAACCCTCCAAAAAAGCTCCGCCGGTGGCTGTAAAACCAAAAAAGCCGGTTCAGGAAGAGGTGGTGGAGGTTCCCAAAGGACCTCAGCCCTATACGCTATATCGTTTAAGTAAAATGCTACAGCTCTCGATCCTCGAAACTGAGATAAAATTAATTAAAATGGGGATACTGACAAGATCCATCAAAGATGTGATTCCCGGTTTTGCCGTCAAGAAATTGATTGACCTGTTTGGTTTGAAACAAGACCCTGCTTTGGATACCACTCTCGATAATAAGGTCTATACTCCGAGGGCTCCGGTTATCACAGTCATGGGACATGTTGATCATGGTAAAACCACTTTATTGGATGCGATCCGAAAAGCCCATATCGCCGACAAGGAACTCGGTGGCATCACTCAAGCTATCGGTGCCTATTCAGTGGAGGTTCAGGGAAGGAAGATCGTTTTTATCGATACACCCGGTCACGAAGCGTTTACCGCCATGCGTGCCAAAGGTTCCGAAATCACCGATATCGTTATTTTAGTAGTCGCCGCAGACGAAGGCGTTAAAGAGCAGACGATTGAGGCGATCAATCATGCAAAAGCAGCCAAAGTGCCGATTATTGTTGCCTTAAACAAGATTGACAGACCCGGGGCGAATTTTGACCTCGTCAAAAGCCAACTCACAGAAAAGGGTTTGGCGCCGGAAGAGTGGGGAGGCGATACTATTTATGTGCCCATCTCAGCCAAGAATAAAACCGGCATCGATGATCTACTTGAAATGGTCTTGCTGAAAGCTGATTTGATGGAGCTGATCACGAACCAGAAAACACAATTTGCTGCCACGGTCATTGAGTCCAATATCACCAAATCTTTTGGAGCCCAGGCAACGATTGTGATACAGACCGGAACGCTCAAAGTAGGCGATGTCATCTCGGATGGTGTGACGGAATTCAAAGTAAAAGCCCTATATGACGATGCCCTAAAACCGATCAAATCTCAAGCTGCTTTGGCGCCTGTTCATATCCAAGGTTTACCCGCTATCCTGAAGCCGGGAAGCTTATTGAAACTGCGAAAGGATTACGAATTATCCCAGCAGAACCAAATCGATGCAGAGGCTCCAAAAGCGGAAGTTTCTCAGGAGGAATGGGAAGATACTTTCTTTACAGAGGCGTCCAAGGCGACCAATTTTAATGTGATCATTAAAGCCGATGGCGAAGGTACATTAGATGCTGTGGCGGTAGCCCTTAGCAAAATAACCATCCCCGATATTTCTCTGAAGATTATCCATAAGGGAGTCGGCATAGTAACAGACAACGACATTCTACTTGCTGGGGTGAGTCATGCCCGGATTTTAGGCTTTAATGTGACTGTCGCTGCCAGCGCCAGAAAAGAAGCTCTGGTAAAGGATATCTATATCAAAACCTACCGCATTATCTTTGACTTGATCGATGATGTCACCCGTATGATGAAGGGAACGCTTGAACCTGAGCAGGTCGAGGAGGTCATGGGGCTAGTAGAAGTGAAAGCTATCTTTAAGGTTCCAAGGGCCGGTACGATTGCGGGTTGTATTGTCCGTAACGGCACAGTGAACCGCAATGGAAACGTGCGCATCATCCGCGACCGTTCGATTATTTTTGATACCAAGATAGCTTCTTTGAGAAGATTTAAAGAGGATGTCAAAGAAGTGAAAGAAGGGTTTGAGTGTGGTATCGGTCTCGAGAATTTTAATGATATTAAAGTGGGAGATGAGCTCGAAATATATCGACTAAAAGAAGTGAAATGACCATCGGAGTTTTAACCATTGAGATCCTCATTCCGGATTCTCAGTCGTTAAAAGATAAACGGCATGTGATTCAGTCCATGATAAAAAAAATGAAGAACCAGTTCAATGTCGCTGTCGCTGAAGTCGAAAACCAAGATCTGCTTCAGCGATCCACTTTGGCAGTGGTTTCAGTGAATTCTTCCCAGCAAGAATTAAACCGAACGATGGATTATGTAGTGAACTGGGTAGAGAAAGAATATGATATTGAGATAATCCGATTTGGAGTTGAATATCGATGAACAGAAGAAAAGAGAGGCTCGATAAAGCATTGCGAGAGATTATCAGCACAGCTTTAGCAAGAGAATTACAAGATCCCAGACTGACGTTTTGCTCTATCCATGAAATAAAGCTCTCCCCGGACAACCGTTATGCACAGGTGTTTGTGAGTTTTATCGGCGATGAGAATGCGAATAAGCAAGGTATCGAAGGTCTGCGGGGCGCTTCTAAGATCCTTCAGAAGATTGTCGCTTCCCAGCTGAAAATTCGTGCTACTCCGATACTTCGGTTTGAATTAGACAATACGATTGCGCAGAGAATCGCCTTAGTGCATCATATAGAAGAAATAGCAGAACAGGAAAATAACGTTCCAAATGATCCGGAATCTCCAGACAATCCTTCCTAGAACAGCCCGTTATCTAGTCCTCACCCACGTTGAGCCTGATTTCGACGCGATTGGTTCCATACTCGGTTTGTGCCACTCTTTTCAGCAGGCAGGCTATTCGATCAGCGGTCATGTAGAGACAATCCCCTATTTCATGAAGTCATT
>JAQVYZ010000207.1 GCA_028708485.1 Caldisericia bacterium
ATCTGATACCTCCGATGAGTATGTATCTGAAAGATTTTACATAAGAGAATACATCTAAAAAATGCAAAAGTCAAATGTCTTTTTGTGATTTATTACATTTTTACAAATGTCTTTTTGTGAAAATTACAATTTAAAATTTGATAGTTTGCCAAGGTGCGAGACAATTCATCAATTTTTGGGACAGGGGACTGTCCCCTGTCCCAAAAATTATGAGACAAACAACC
Source organism: Caldisericia bacterium (assembly GCA_028708485.1). Classification (GTDB taxonomy): domain Bacteria; phylum Caldisericota; class Caldisericia; order UBA6126; family UBA6126; genus UBA6126. The sequence goes on from JAQVYZ010000207.1 coordinate 225, forward strand.
ACACGATGATTCCTGGTAAAAAATAGATCAAGAAGGCGTATAATTATCAATGCCGGCGAAGAAAAGCTGAAATGCTTCGAACCCGGCTTTTTTTAAAAATCTTTTATTGTTTTTCCTGGTTGATTTGAGTTTGCAGTTTCTCAATATTTTCAAAAAAACCATCTTTTTCGCCTTCAGCATAACAAGCGAGTAGATCATTTACTTTTTCCTGGGCTTTTGCCAGATTTTCTTCCTTATGCTCCAGCTTGCTTAATTGAATATAGCACCCGGTTTCATAATTTCTGATCGATTTATAACCTATCAAAAACTGGGCTTTTGTAAAAATGTTGGAAGCGTCCTCTAATTCAGCTAAAGTCTCTTTAAATGCATGTTTTTTATCTTCAGGGTTTTCCAATATCAGCCCTTTTTTATACCAACCAATTCCGATATTGACATGAAATTTGGAAAAACGTATAGGCTGGGTTTGAAGGGTGGTTTTTTCTAAACCGAGTTTTGAACTGGCTATCGATTCATCCAGGTAACTGATTTCCTTGGTTTGGTCAAATAACCTAATTAAGCCCATGCTGTAGTTACTTAAAGCGGTTAGGTAGGTTACGGTATGCATAAAATCTTTTAGAATCGTCAACTCTTTTTTAATAAATTCTACCGATTTAAGCATTTCATCCAGATTATGAGTGATCCCATTTAAATAATAGTTACTGTTGGAGAGGCAATCTAATATCACAACATAAGAAATTGCATCCTCATCAAACGTATTTAACTCTAGTGCTTCTTCACCGATTTTAATACTTTCGTGAAGTAAAGCTATCTTCTTTTCCTTGTCCAATTCAATCAAAGAATAATAGCAATGGGAATTGGCTAATGCGGTTAAAATATTGGCGTATTGAACTCGATTTTTATTCTTATCGGTCAGTTTTAAAGCTTGCTGATAATAGGTATGAATTTTATCAAACAGCTCTTTTTGAGAATCCAACACCATCAGCTCTTTATAGCAGCTACCAATGATTCGATAGATATCTGAATATAATTCCGGAAAATTATTCTCATTCTTAAAAGCAATCGCTTTTTCTGCTATTTCAATAGCTTTGTTAATGTTTTTTTTACGATCCCTCAAGGAAGCCATTGAGTAATAAATGCTGGATAAATTAGCTAACGATAATAAATAGTTTTGCATATTCTGTGTTGGGTCTATATATTGAAGGGCCTCCTCTAATTTTAAAATGGCTTTTAAAAGGTTTTTTTCCTGGTCCGATGCGTAGCTTAGATTAATATAACAGATACCGATTCCTAGCTGTATTCGACCATAGGTGTCAGGATTCGTTCTTTTATTGATTTGCTTCAAAGACTCTTGGTAAACTTCCAATGCTTCTTCGGTAAGCGTCTTTGACAGTAGCTTATCAGCTTCTTCCAAATTATCGATAATGTGGTCAGGCATTGTTTCCGTCATCGGTTTAGCATCGGTATCATAGATGTTTTGTAGTAAAGCTTCTTTTAAAATCTCCGGCAGGTCCTCATCGAGGTTTTGGTTCAAGAAGAGCTTTAGCTGGTCTGGATTCTTGTATTCACGGTAAATCTGTTCATCTTTCTCGATGGCTTGACGTAGTTCATAGACTTCAATAGCCTCTTCTCTCTTTCCTTTGGGTAAGGTTTTAAAGTAGAGGTAAAATTTCCTGGGATTCTTACCTTGTTTGTAGTTCTGGTAAGCTTTGTCAAACTCTTCTCTGGTATACTGACCGATTCTATCGAAGATTAAGCAGGTGAAGATCTCTGATTCATCCAGTACTTTGTTAAAGTCATCCTGTTTCCGGGTTTCAGAGAAAGAAGAAGAGAGGAATTCCCACCGAACTAATTCAAGGAAAACCCCGTGTTTCACCAGGAACTGGTTCTTGTTGGCCAGAAAGAGCATGATCTCATCTCGATCCTTTTTGAGAACGTTACCCGAAGCAAGGAATAGTTTCACATTACGCATTTCATGCTCCTTACAACACTTTTGCAGCTAGATATTGCTAACATTTTACCTGAAGTATGAAATTAGAATAACTAAAAAAAGCAGTTTTCTTGTTTCTAATCCATATGGAAAAAATTAATAAAGCTACAAAATTATTGACACAATTTCAGTTAAATTGGACAATTGTAAGCTAAGTATTTTATAAAATTGTTATAATGGCGTTAAAATGAAAGAGTACAGGTGAAATAGTATGAAAAAACAGGTATCGATCTTTTTAATTTCTTCACTAATTGTCTTAAATTTGATTAGTTGTTCCCTGAATAAGCCTGTACAACAAGATATTTCAAATCAAGAAAATGCAAAAATACAGATTGTGGCTACAGTATTCCCACCTTATGATTTTGCAAAAGCCATTACAGGCAATCGAGCAATCTGTACCTTATTAATCAATCCTGGATCTGATGTTCATTCCTTTAGCCCCACCCCTGAAGATATCATTAAAATCCAAAATGCTGATGTATTCATCTATATCGGCAATAAAGATGATGAATGGGTGTATTCAACTTTAGGATCAATGGATCCGAATAAGCAGAAGATAATAAAACTGACTGATTATGTTATTGCCATTAAGAAAGAATCTGTCGA
>JAQVYZ010000208.1 GCA_028708485.1 Caldisericia bacterium
GACAGTTTCATCGGTTGTTTTGTAAATATCATCACCGACGCAGTCCAAGACTATAGAAACGGGATTGAACCAGGAAGCTGTTGCGCCGGCATTCCCGATATACGTATCATTCCCCCCGAGATCAAAGGAAAAAAGGATCTCTCTCTCATAATAAGTGTGGTCTTCTTTATCTCGCAACAGAATCCATCCCCAAGGGGTGTTCCATTCAAAAGCAAGATCGTCCGGCCATTCCAAGCTATTCATTTTTTGTGAGAACAGGTCCAATGCTTTCCCCATCTGGACAGCGCTGAAAAAAAGCTGGCTGTAATTATAATCTTTGGCGATCAGATATGTCAATGGATCAAAACTATCTTCCATCAGCAATGCGGCAGGGTTACGAAACGCTTTCGAGCAATCTTCCATGCTAAAAGCTATGAACGCCTTGTCTCTGTTCAGCTTAAAGTCCATGGCATAATACAAAAGCAGTGCGATCTCTTTTTGGGTGTCCAAGGGTATCGTTTCACATTTCGCTTTGATAAAAAGAAAATTGCCCTCTCCCAACGTTTTTCCGGATAACCGGTAAATATCAGCGATGGCATAAAGCAAAGGGAGAGTAGGAGAGAGTTGATAGGCAAAACTCGGTTCGTATTCCGCGTAGGAGGCGACGGTGTATCCCAATCGATAAGAACCCATCCAGATGGAATCACGGATAGGGTATAGTCCTTTCGACGGATCAGCCGTTTTTCTGGCTATCAGATAGTTCGACGTACTTTTCAGGAATGCTGGGGTATTTAAAGGTTTCTTCAGTTGATTATTGAAAAAGGGCAACCGGAATGGGTCCTTACCGTAAGTTTTTTCAATCCCGCTCTCTGTAAATAATACCTTTTCCTTAGTCAGCTGGATCTCATTTAAAACGAGAGTCATCAGATCTTCTTCTGCCTGGACCGTTCTCGGTTGAAATCCAAAAAATCCACATCCCAACACACCTGTTAAAATCCAAACCATCGCTTTTCTCTGCATGTTATCCCTCCCGTTTTTTTTTGTTGCCTGTTCCCGAAGCTTTTTTTAGGGTGATAGGCAAACTCATCATATATTCCAATAATTCCAGAGTAACCGCTTTATTTAAAAAGGCATTCTCATTCCCGCACTTCGGTGATTGTATGCAGGCGGGACAGCCATTTTCGGAATCGCAGGGACAGGTTTTTACCACTTCATAGGTCGCTTCTATAATGGCGCCGAAGTTCCGATACGCTTCCTCACTGAGTCCTATACCGCCTTCAAAACCATCATAAATAAAGATGGTGGGCTTACCGGTAGGTAAATATTGTAAGGTGGAAAAACCACCGATATCACGGCGATCACACATGACATAAAAAGGCATAATCCCTATCATTGCGTGTTCGGTTCCGTGTAAGCCTCCCATGATATCCTCTATTGTATGTTTTTTTTGTAAGGTATAAATTATCACATCCGGAATTTCGAACCATACCGCTTCCGTATCGAATTCCAATGGCGGTAGATTCAGCTCCTGCTGAGAGATAATCTGCTGAAAACGTTTTTCCTGGTAAGCAAAATAACGCTCTTTGACGTTGATGTCTCCAAATTGTAAGGTTAACGAGCGCCACGATTGTGTTTCTTTCTCCTGTAAAATATGCACCGAGATCTCCATCAAGACTTCCGTGGTATGATTCGAGACTTCCCGGATAGTCTCTATTTTTCTTGTCTCCCAATCTACCGTTTGTACGCGGTAAGGTTCCCCGAAATGTAAAAATATCGCCCCTTCATGTGCTTCCCGGTAGACCTGACCTTTATCCAGCGTCTCCAGAAGAGTGTTACCGTAAAACAGCTTAAAAGGTTCGTTCGTAAGGTTATTTAAACTCACCAATTTCACGGCCGGTTCCTGACCGATATAGGTGTATCCAAGGGATGTCCGGGTGACTAATCCCTCCTGTTCAAAGAATTGCCACCAAGGAGCCGTATCCAGACCGAAAACAGCGGAATCTCTTTCAGGATCAGCCGGTAACTCATAAGAAGCGCATAATAAATGATTGGCCAGAATATAGGGATTATGCGGGTTGATGATAGAGTGTTCATGGTTGCGGTTTAAGAATTCAACCGGATGTTTCATTATGTATTGGTCTAACGGATTCTGAAAAGCGACGAGAAAGACAAACGATTCTTTCTTGCCTCTTCCGCATCGACCTGCCTGCTGCCACGTTGAGATCACTGACCCGGGATAACCGGTAATAATGACTGCATCAAGGGATCCGATGTCTATTCCCACCTCGAGAGCATTCGTTGAGATGACACCCAACAACTCCCTGTTTTTTAATTGTCGCTCGATGCTACGTCTCTCTTCAGGAAGGTATCCGGCACGGTAGCTGGAAATCCGGTCTATGATTCCCTGGTTGAACAAGGTTTTTTTCTGTTTCAGCTGGTGTAATATCCATTCAGTGGCCTTCCTGGAGCCAACAAAACAAAGTGTCTGCAATTCATGGCTGATCACATATTGAAGTAATTTCCGGCTTTCATCCAAAGTGGTTCTGGTGTCTAATTGATTCTTGAAGGGATTGTAGAAAACAAAATGCTTCACTCCCTTGGCAGAACCGTCCTGATCAATTAAGGTGCATGTTTCATCGATCAGTTTTTTCGAAAACTCCAGCGCGTTCTGCATGGTAGCACTCGATAGTATAAACTTTGGCTGTGACTGATAATAACGGCAAATCCGTTTCAGTCTCCTGATGAGCAGTGAAAAATTGGATCCGAACACACCCCGGTAGGTATGGGCTTCATCAATAACGACGGTGCTCAGGTTGGTATAGAATCGGGACCATTTTG
>JAQVYZ010000209.1 GCA_028708485.1 Caldisericia bacterium
AATTGTTGGGCTTTAAGTAGACAGTTGAGATAAGGTCCCCTGCCCATGAGTTGGTAAGGGCACCGAATATTATGGCGGAAATACCTGAATAGAAAAACAACTTAAAGAATAAAACTACTCCGATATCTTGTTTAAATTTTTTCATGCCAAAAGCGCAGAAGAGAACCAGTATTAAACCATATACAACATCTCCGAAGGCTAATCCGAATAAAATTAAGTATACAATAGCCACAACCGGGGTAGGATCGATCATTCCGCTTCTGGGCAAAGCAAACATGCGAATAATAAACTCAAATGGTTTGAAGAAAGCATAGTTCTTAAAATTGACAGGTGGGTTTTCTGCTTTTGCTTTTTGAATATATACATCGGGATAATCCGCTTGTAAGTGCTCTTCAAAGAGAGATTGTTTGGATTGGGGTAAAAATCCGTCAATCATGACCACATATTGCGATTCTGCAAATGAGGCTGATTCATCAATTTTATTCAACCGGGAATCCAGAATATCTTTTTTTAGGGTCAGAAGATCTTTTTTATCTGAAAGTTCTTGCAGGGAGTTCTGAATTTGGGATAGCTTCTCTTCTGCCTGAGACTTTGTATGTCGTAAAAAGGTTAGCACTTGGCAAGAAACACCTTTGAATTGCTTCCAGTCTAATTCTTGCATGCTGAGACGTTTCATGTGTTCCAGTATAGCTTCCTGATGTTCTGATTTGGAGATTAGGATCATTATATGATCGTCACCGGCAGGAAATGATTCAAGCACTACGTTATTTTGGATATACGGAATTGTGCTAAAGTCTGAATGTTGTTTATCATTTACTTTTGTGATGAATAAGCAAAGTATTTTCAGGGACAGTAAAGATTCAAACGGGATGGTTAGGTGTTCCAGAGGAAGCAGGATTTGAACTTGTGAATCTATCAACTCAATGCTTTTGGTAAGGGAGTCTTGCACATCGATCAAACGGTTGGTTTCTTCATAAAAAGCAGGCACTGAAAAGGTTTCGTCGATACTCTGTATCTGTTTGTTTGAAAATTGCGGCTTATACGGAATAAAGTTCTCCAAAAAAGGAGTGGCTTTTGGAAACAGCCTTTCAAAGTTTTGTGTAATACTTTTAACTTGGCTAATCTCTAAATGTACTTGCAGCTCTTCCTGTTTTGATGAGTAGAACGGTTTTGCGATGGCAGAAATGTTCTGTAGGTGCATCACACCTTCCCGGTGAAGGAAATCCCGGAAGGAATCAGCTCTTATTCTGGGTATAATAAGCTGAACATGAAAGAACTTTTCTAATGCCATGGATTGATGAGTTACTGTTCTATTTCTATTTTAAACCATTCAGCAATGGTCGGCAGAGAAACAGTAAACTGTTGTTTTATCCTTTCTGATTGTCTTTCTGTCTCTTTTTGATAATGGATCGCTTTTTCAGCTTGTCCTTTGTTTAACGCCTCTTCCAGATGTTTTTCGAAGGCTAACAATTCTTTTTGAAATATTTGTGATGTTTCTTGTATCGTTTTTTCTGCAGTTTGTCTTATTTCCAAGACTTTCTGATTAGCTTCTTCCAACGTTTGATTTGAAAATTTTTCTAACTCCAAGACTTTAGTAAATAATTCATTTATCTCCATCTTAGTTTCCTTTATAACAGAACTTTAATATTTTACAATTTTTACTTCGTTATCAGGACTAACACCTTGAACTACTGAGCCTTTAGCACGTAACTCAGTCACTAAATCAACTACTTCCTGAGTAATGATCTCGCCAGGAACCACATAGGCGATGCCGGGAGGATAGGGTGCGATGATTTCATAAGCAATTTCACCATCAGCATGTTCAAATTCCTGTGTAATCGGTTTCATCGAAAATACTTCCCAGGGATCTAAAATGGAGTTGGGAATCCTGGGTAACCTGGTGATATTCTTATCTATCACCTCTCTTGGATTTTTGTCTAGATATTGTAACGCTTCAAACAAATGGTCTATATCCTGGTCTGTATTGCCGGCGGTGATGAAACATAGAATATTATTCAGGTCTGCTAATTCTATCTCAATATTAAACTTATCATTCAGGATGGGTTCCACTTCATATCCTGTATACCCAGCATTTTTTACACAGATCGTCAGTTTAGTAGGATCAAATGAGCAGATTGTCTTATCATCAATTACCTCTTCCCTGAATGAATAGAGATGTTGAAGTGGCTTGATTCTGTTTCTGGCTTTATCAGCTGTTTCGATCGCTCTATCAAGAATTTCTTCCCCATCCAGCGCAAATTGTCTTCTTGCGCAATCCATCGAAACCATGAATAGGTAATTCGGAGAAGAGCTTTGTAAATAGGATAACAATGTCTGTACACGCCTTGGATCGATGAGGGTACCATTTAAATGAAGAATAGAAGTTTGGGTCAGGCTGGGCATTGTTTTATGAAGACTCTGTACTACCATGTCAGCGCGTAAATCTACAGCTGATACCGGTAAGTCAGGGTGGAAATGTAGATGAACTCCGTGGGCTTCATCAACTAATACGGTCAAATTGTTGGCTCTGGCAATTTTGATTAGTTCCTCGGTATTTTCTGACATCCCGAAATAGTTAGGACAGGTGAGAAGAACAGCTTTCGCGGTCGGGTTTGCCCTGATCGTATCTCGCAAATCAGCCGGAGTAATACCGGTCATCATATTTAATTCCGGGTGAAATCGGGTTTGAATAAAAACAGGTTCCATTTGACCGAGCACCAAACCCGCGATAGCAGACCGATGAGTATTACGCTGAAGAATGATTTTTTCGTGAGGATTGACTGCAGCCATCATCAT
>JAQVYZ010000210.1 GCA_028708485.1 Caldisericia bacterium
CTGGAAATTTACCCAAGACTTAAAGATTGATTGGATTGATAACCTGAATTGGTTTGGTATCAAAGAAGTTTGGGAGAGCAATCAGGGCCTTATGTACGCACTCGATGAAGCCCACCAAGCTATTCTAGTATTTCGAGATAACTCGTTTATAGCAGAAACGCCCATTTCATTAGTGCTTGAGCCTACCCCTGAAGTGACCTATGAGGATCACATTACGATTAAGGGAAAAATCGAAAAAGACGGATCAATCAGGGTTGGTGGGGAAACTGTTAACATCGATGAGAATGGTTTTTTTCAGAAATCACTGCTTCTTGAAATCGGAGAGAATGTATGGAACGTAGAAGCCACTCATCCTGCGAAAAAAGCTGTCACCAAAGAGATCAAAATTATCCGAAAAGAAAAGATCATTATTCAAATGCAAGTCAATTCTAAAACAGTCATGATCAATTCTCAGAAAAAAATAATAGAAGCACCTCCTTTTTTAAATGCAAAAGTGAACCGCGTCTTTGCGCCGATAAGAGTTGTAGTGGAGGCAATTGATGGCACAGTAGAGTGGGTAGCGACTGAACAAAAAGTTATCATTCAAAAAGAGGATATGGAACTGATTTTAATAATCGATACACCTTATGCTTTCTTGAATGGCAACAAAATATGGATTGATGCAATCAATGAAAATAATCCTGTCCATCCGGTGGTTCCAACTATAGTAGGGGGAAGAGTGTTTTTACCGCTTCGGTTTATCGGAGAGAATGTAGGATTCATGGTTGAATGGGAGCCAAACACCCAGGGCATTGTTCTCACCTATCCGGATCCAAAACGCCCTAAAATGCTGAGGTTTATGAATAATACTGTTAGTGAGTCTTTCTCAGAAGTGATCAGTTTTACATTGAGAGACAATGGATGTTTTATCTCCCCATCACCATCAGGAGAATCAATTGTGATGGTTCCCTCTGTTTTCAACTATACCGGTGTTGCGAAAATTGACGGATCGGGTAAGGTCCTTGATTCTCATGCAATCAAAACAACAGGGAATATTCTTCCTTTGTCAAATGGTGAGTATTTGATGATTTCCTTATTGAGAGGTGGATTCAAAGAACAGGACAGTCTCGCTTTTACTTGGTTGGACCAACAAGGAAAATCGACCAAATCGAAACGACTGGTGTTAGGTTGTGAGGGTCTTCGCATTGAAGAGATAAAAAATATCAGAGAAACCGATCGTCTTGGTTTTGAGATGATCATGATCGCGAATACGCCTTATGAGGATGATGTTTTTGACGGAGATCAGAAAATACATCTGAAATTTAATGCTTCCGGAGACTTGATCGAAACCCTTTTCGAACAGTATCCTCGTTACTCAAATGTCAATATCGGGAAAATTGGGTCCCTTGTTTTGATCGGGTACGAACCTATCAAGACCTTCACCCTCTTCGATCGTAACGGAAAATCTGTCTGGTCAAAGAAAATTCAGATATCAAAAGCGGCTGGTGAAGATCCTTTTGGGGGTTTTAAAACCGAATGGCTCTCCGATGATAGCATACTGCTTTATTATTTTCACCAAAAAAGACTTTGCCTGACGAGACTGAAAAGCAATGGTGAAGTTTTATGGAATACCACCCTCTCAATGAAAGACAATCTACAGATCTACAACCTGAGTAAACCCATTTTAACCTCAACAGGAGGCATTTTTTTAGTACTACAAGTCGCATCATCCAATCAAAAAAGCTTCAGTAATCGAATTGTTTCCCTGGATCAGTCCGGGAAAGTCATCAGATGTCTGGGTCTAAATCATGCCAGGAATTTTTATTTTGATTCGCTGGCGGGATCAGAAGAAGATTTCTGGATAACAGGGAGCACCCAGCATTATGCATTTGGTCCATCCAGTGCAATTTTGTTTCATTATAAAGCAGGTGATGAGACTTCCTGTTTTATCCTGGAGAAAGATGTCATGAACAGCCAGGCATTAATTCTCATTGAATCCAATCCTGAAGCATTGAACATAGATATCCAAAAAGTAAAAGTGGACGCTAGTTTGAACGATCATGAAACGACACAGGTGTCGGTCCGGTTTTTAACAAAGGAGATATGCCACTGACTTTTTTCCCCAATCAGTGGTGACAACCACCTTCTCCGTGTTCATGACCGGAACATATTGATTCGGTAGAGTGAAGCGAGTTTTTTTCCAACGCTTCAATTGTTTCAGACAATGATCCCTGGGCACCGCAAATCACACCAATATTGGCTTCCTGCAATCTTTCGACAGCGCCCTGTCCGATACCGCCGACTACCAGTTTGTTGATCTGGTTCTGGTGTAAAAATACAGGTATCGAATGGCAATCACCATCCTGTAGTGAGATGTTGCCTGTTTGGTTAGCCTTTCCTGCCTCCAGCTCAATGACGCAAAACTGCGTAGTATGGCCGAAATGTTGAGAAACCTCTTCTCCTTCAAGTGCAATGGCGATTTTTTCTTTCATGATAGTCTCCTTTATTATTTATGATTGGCAATCTTCATTATCTTCAAATTTGTGACAGAACTGACAACGATAATGGCAATCAAGGTTTTCATTCAGTATATAATCTCCACCGTCAATTCTTAAAGAGCATCCGTCCACAATCGAGCGTGCGATTTTTTTTCTGGCATCATTATAGATTCTCTGAACTGTGGTTCGGGCTACATTCATTCTCTCTGCGCATTCTTCCTGCATCAAATCTTCCAGATCAATTAAGCGTATCGTCTCGAACTCTTCAACGCTCATGGTGATCTCTTTGTCAGGGGAGATCGGAAGAGC
>JAQVYZ010000009.1 GCA_028708485.1 Caldisericia bacterium
TATGGGCTTTTGATCCGATTGAAAACGCTTCATTAGTCACCTGGATCTTACTGATGGTGCTGATTCATCATATTACTTGGTACCAGAAACGAAAAATTGCTCCTCAATTTTCTTTATTGCTGATGGTCCTCATCTTTTCCTCGGTATATCATATGGTAATGCTTCTTCGATCCGGATTGATGGAACAGTTAACCCAACACGCTTATATGGGCAAGAGTTTATTAACTGTCCTTTTGATTATCGATATAGTCTATTTCCTGATACCGCTTTTAACTTTTTATTTCCGATACAAACATATTGAAACAGACAAAGAAAAAAAATATTACACTTCCACCCCCTATTCCAAATTTCTGTTTTCTTTCTTTATGTTGTGTTTGGCCGGATTGCTTTTCCTTCAAATCAACCAACCATTGATTCAGAGATTTTCTACCTATACGCTTCCCTCTCTTACCAGCTGGTTCTTTCCATTGTTTTACTTTGGTGTGCTAGGTTTTTTAATCACAAATCAGTTACCCTCTTTTTTACAAGTTTTTCATAGAAACCACCACAAACTCCAGTTGATTTCCATGATTGTGACAAACTTTTTAATATCATTTCTGCTCTCTTTTGTCTTTATCCTATCATCCGGCAATAAGCTTACCTCTACTTTTCTTCCGATCGTGTTTGTTTTCTTTTCCTGCTTGTGGATTGTTGGTTCCGTCCAGATACAAAAAAAGGAATCAGTTAAAAATCTTGTTGACCGAATCACACACATCGCTATCAGTCTGTTAATTATCAGTTTTACTTTATCTTCCACGGATTCATCGGTAAAATCCTTTTTTCTTTTACCTTCCGATACTATCGCGTTAGAAGAGATCTCCGTCACGATGAAGGCGCCATCTATTGAAAAAGAAGCTTACATTGGAGCGATTCAAACATACCCGATAGAAATGAATACAAACGGGAACCTGTATCAAATTCATCCTTCGATATGGGAGTATGTGAGAAAAACAGTCAAAACACAGATGAAGATACCTTTTATCCAGGGTGTTGGATTTTTTGATATGCAGGTAATACCGAAACAGAAAAACCAGATAGAATTTATTTCCGATGAGTTGGTGTATTTTAAAAATTCTGAAATAGTTATCTCGAACAGAATACACTCCCCCTCTCCGAGCCAAGAAGGATTACAATTAGTCAGCGCGGACGTTATCATCAAAAAGATCAACAAAGATAGTGAGTATAAAGAACCTTATGTGACAGAGGTTTTACACATAACAAAAGAAAATAATCAGTCAGATATTCGTTTTAATATCACTCCTTCCTATTCAGAGCTGCTGGAAACAGAATTGCATTGGAACATCTCTGAGACGAATAGTATTCTGTTACAATCTGCCGACTGGAACGACGGCATTCAAGTTGATCTCGTAAAAAAGCCTTTTGTCGTTGGGATCCGTATCTCGTATTTCCTGTTATTACTCATTCTGCTGGTTCGTATTTTGTTTTTCCGATACAAAAAATGGGGAAAACAATACTTATTCCCTGCTTATCACCACACGCCAAGAAGGCAAAGGCACACCGATTAACATACTTTTTTGTAGAACTAAATCTATAGGAATATAATTATTGTATGGCAAAAAAATGGGAATTACACTTAAAAAGGATTATTAGTCTTGTGATAGCCGGTTCTTTAGCTTTCCCGATAGGATCCCTTTTCAGGGAAATTGCGGAAAAAAATCAGCTATCTCATAGCCTATCTCTCTTGGTAACTTTTGCCGGGGTGATGATTGCCTTGTTCCTGGGATTAGTGGTGCTTCCCTTCATTACAGAACTGATTAGCACTCAATTTATCGCTATTAAATTACTTAGTTTGCGTCTTCGGTCCAAAAGAACCTATCTTCTTGATAGCAGCTGTATTTTAGACGGTCGAGTGATTGAATTAGTGAAAATGGGTATTCTAGAAAGACCGATTGTAATCTCTTCCATCACACTTGATGAAATATCCAGGTTGAAAAATACCAGCGAAACTTACCAGAACAGAGTAAAGAGAGGCTTCGAGATGATTGAGCAGATCAAAAAGCTCAAAAATCCCCCCTTAAGAGTGTTGCCTTTTTCCAAACCTCCCAAAACTATCCGGGAACATCTGATTACCCTTGCAAAGCAAATCAAAGCCACCATCATTACTCTAGATGCCTCCCTGACAGATTTGGCGAAAACATACCGTATTCCTACTGTCAATATTCATGAATTAGCGAATGCTTTTCGGATTCAGATACTTCCTAAAGAACAATTTGAGGTGTTATTATCAAAAGCCGGAAAAGAAGCCAATCAAGCAATCGGTTACCTAGATGACGGCATGATGGTGATCGTGGAAAATGGAAAACCATACATAAACCAACGCATCATTGCAGAATGCACCTCCCTGCTTCAATCCACAGGCGGTAAGATTATTTTTGGCCGTTACATCAAGCATGCCGAGTCTTGAACATCATTTTTCAGTCGTTATTGTAGCAGGAGGATTAGGAACCCGGTTCTCTTCCGTAGAGAATAAAACCACGAAATTGCTTTATGGATTGCCTGTTTTAGAATACTCCCTACAAGCTTTTCAATCCTGTCCGTATGTTACTGATATCATTCTGGTTGGGGAGGCAAAGGTTATCACCAAAGAATTATCGACTCGTTATTCAAAACTGACCGGGGTTAGGGCGGGAGGAAAAACCCGAACCGAGAGCGTTTGGAATGGTTTACAGGCAATCGATTCCTCCGCTCAATATGTTTTTATCCATGATGCTGCCAGACCCTTGTTAGAGGTATCCTTTATCAACCGAATGGCAGAGCAGATTCTTTTACAAAATCATCTGACCGGATTATTTCCAGTTTTACCTTTATATGATGCTTTAAAAAACCTGGATCGTGATTATTTTCCCGTGACTTATGAAGGACAACCGCTTTATAGGACTCAAACGCCGCAGTTGTTTCAATGGTCAGCTCTAAAGAGCGCTTTTATGGAGAATGTTTCATTACAGCCATTTCGGGATGAGATCCAAATGATCCAGCATTTCAGGAAAGAATCACAATTCTTAGCCATACCAGGTTCTTACCATTTAGAGAAGATCACCACTCTGCAGGAATGGCACCTGATAGAAAAACTTGTTCCGACAGAATCTTGTATCGGGATTGGTTACGATTTTCATTATTTTTTAACCGGTAGAGATTTAGTACTGGGAGGCATTACTATCCCTGGCTATGAAGGCTTGGAAGGCGATTCAGACGGCGACGTGTACATACATTCTGTCTTGGAAGCCTTATTAGGCGCTTTAACGCTTGGGGATATGGGTTCCTTTTTTGGTGTGGGCACCCCTGAGGTGATGAACAAAAAAAGCACCACCTTTCTACAACAACTTTGTGAAAATGAGCATTTTAAAAATGTACACATTAAACATATAGACACGACGATCGTATGCAAAAAACCCGTATTGAAGAGCTGGATTCCGGCTATGAAAAAAAATATCAGCCAACACCTTTCTATTTCCGAAAACCAAATTAATATTAAATCCACTACAGATAAAGGAATGGATGCGGCAGGCGAGGGAAAAGGAATACGCTGTATCACTGTGGTGTTACTGGATATCATAAGGAGGAGCTATGCAGGATGAATTGATCGATCAGGTTAAGGCATTGGTTGCTATTGCAAAAGCAAATCATCTGAAAACATTTTCTGTCCAGATGGGAAATTTTTCCTTACATCTTGAATCAGAAGATCTGGCAAAATCAACGGTTCCACTGCCAAACCAACCCGTACAACCCCATGAAACCGCTATAGATGAGAATATTATTACGATTAAAGCGCCTTTAGTCGGTACCTTTTACCGATCTCCCTCCCCAAACGCCCCTTCATTTGTTGAAGTGGGAGATATCATAGAGCCAAGGCAGGTAATGTGTATTATCGAAGCGATGAAAGTGATGAACGAGATCAGTTCGGATATAAAAGGAAAAGTCATTGAAATCATCCCGGAGAACGGGCAGATTGTTGATTTTGGCCATCCATTGTTTATCCTTGAACCAATTTTAGAAACAGAGGATTCCTCTCTATGATCATCAAAAAAGTGTTGATTGCGAATCGCGGAGAGATCGCTCTTCGCATTATCCGCGCTTGTAAAGAGATTGACATTCCCACTATCCTGGTCTACTCTGAGGCGGATACCGATTCAATTCCGGTTAAATTTGCCGATGAATCCTTCTGTATCGGTCCCGCTCCTTCTAACCACAGCTATCTGAATCACTCCTCCATCATTGCTACGGCTACTTTGTTAGGCGCCAACGCCATACACCCCGGATACGGCTTTTTATCTGAGAATGCTACCTTTGCCTCGATCTGTGAAGATTATGGTATCCAATTCATTGGACCATCCCCTTCTATGCTAAAAATTACGAAGAATAAAGCGAATGTCAGGCAGATAGCCTCCAAAGTCGGGGTGCCCATTTTACCCGGTACGCTGGAGCCGATTGAAGACGAACAGGAAGCCAAACAAATGGCGGAAGAAATTGGCTATCCGGTACTGTTAAAGGCTGCTATGGGGGGTGGGGGACGAGGCATTCGATTAGTACAAAACCAGGAAGAAATGGCAGAGCTTTTCTCCATTGCCAAGAGAGAATCCTTTTCTTCTTTCGGATCAGAAGATATCTATCTTGAAAAGTGCCTGATCAAACCGAGGCATATCGAAGTCCAGATCCTAGGAGACGGGAAAGGAAACGTAATCCATCTGGGGGTAAGAGAGTGCAGCATACAAAGAAAACATCAGAAGATCATTGAAGAAGCTCCTACCAAAGCTTTAAATACAGAGCAGATTAAAGCAATCACCGACAGCGCAGTAAAGTTAGCGAGTGCCTTGCATTATGAGAATGCGGGTACCTGTGAATTCCTCGCGGACGAGGACGGTCAGTTTTATTTCCTTGAGATCAATGCCCGGATACAGGTAGAGCATCCGATCACGGAAGAGACGACAGGGATTGATATCGTGAAGGCACAATTTTCCATCGCACAGACAAAAACTTTACCCTTCACCCAGGAAGAGATACATCAAGCCGGTTGGGCGATGGAGTTCAGGATAAATGCGGAAGATCCTGTAACGTATACTCCCAGCGCCGGTAAAATCAATCTGGTTCATTTCCCACTCGGGAAAGATGTCAGGATAGATTCGCATATCTATTCAGGCTATACCATCCCCTCCTTTTATGATTCATTGATAGCCAAATTGATTATAAAGGGCCAAACCAGGGAAGATTGTATCAAGACCGCAAAACGTTGTTTAGAAGAGTTTACGATTGAAGGCATTAAAACGAATATCCCATTACTGCACCGAATCGTTCATCATCCGGATTTTGAACAAGCCAAACTACATACTGGCTTTATTGAGGAGATGGGCGCTTAGTTTCTTCCAAAATTTCAACCTGATACAGATAAAAACCCATCTGTTGAGTCTCCGTTTTGTAGGCAAATCTGGATAGCCCGGCTTTCTGGCACAATGCTTCCATAAATTCCTGTTTTCCGGGAAGCGATTCCCAGACTTGAGGCAAAAAAGTTGCCTGATATCCGCTTCGGTTGATGATCACGCCATCGATTCCGGGATGCAGCTGTTCCAACAATTCTTCCCAAGTGCTGACATGAATCTCAACCGGTACAGTGAGAAGCGAAATCTCAATATCAGTCTGTTTCCATTCTTCCCTGCTTAAAGGGAAAAATCGGGTATCTTCGAAGGCAGCATGAAAGGCATTTTGACTCACATCCAGCACTAACGGTTGATAAGGAACAATGGAGCCTACGCAGCCTCTTAGCTTTCCATGAATGGTCAGTGTGACAAAAGTAGCTCTTTCTTCCATTAACAAAGGGTCGATAGGCAAAAAATCAGCCTGGTGTACCCTTTTTCGTTGTGTCAGCCAAGTTTCGATCGTAATCCGAGCCACCCGAAACAACGTCTCTCGCTGTTTTTCAGGTAATCCCGGCATCACTGCCTCTGTATCACCGGAACCGATACCTGGGAACGTATCAGGTCTGCCATTTCTGTCAGGTACTCGGAGCTATAGGGGACGATTGAAGAATATGACTCATCCAACGTATCTTTTGGACGAAATCCCTGTATCACGTACCGCTTGGTTTCACGAATAGTGGGAAGCATCTCAGTGATCTCTGCTTTATCGACTAATCCCGGAACATATGTAGTGCGCAGTTCCGATGGAATCGCAGATTGGGATAAAAGCTGTATGCTTTGTTTAACCGGCTCAAAACTATTGGTCATACCGGTCAGGGAATCATATCGTGAGGGTGAAGTTTTCAGGTCTATCGCTACATAATCCAATAGATTCCTGTTTAACAGCTCTTTTAAGATAACAGGATGAGAGCCGTTTGTATCTAATTTGATCTTTAGATGCCCGGTGGTTTCATTTCTCTTCAGTTCTATCAGAAGAGAGGTTAACAGAGAGGGGTAAAGGGTAGGCTCTCCACCAGAAAATACAACACCGTCAATCATCTTTGATCTCATGACGATCATTCTTAACACGTCTTCCGGTTCAAGGGTAGGCAGGGTAGTGTATTTCGGCTCGGAGACCAGCCAGGAGTTCTGGCAAAAAGGGCAACGGTAATTGCATCCGCCAAAAAACACGATAGAAGCGATATTCTCTGGAAAATCGATTAAGCTGGTGCCGATGTATCCTTTTATCATCAAACCATTACTTTCAGAGGTTTTCTGAAGGAAAACTCTTTTTTCTTGCCTTTGTTCCAGTTTTCAACAGGTCTGAAATAGCCTACAATGCGCGAATAGATCTCCGGAACAATCACCATCTCCCCATTGGATTTTTCCCGACCATGCTTCAAAAGCTCTTCGGCGGAATGAGGTTTTGGACAAGTTTCGTTATCACCGTTCAGGTATCCGTGAACCGGGCAGACAGAAAAAGTGGGGGTAAACGTAAAATAGGGCAGAGAGTAGTTGGTCACGATCTTTTTGACAAGATCCCTAGCCATTCTCCAATCATGGATGGATTCACCCAGGAACAGATGAACCACTGTCCCCCCGGTAAACATCACCTGTAAATCATCCTGGTGCTCCAATATCTCAAAAATATCATGCTCTTCATGAACCGGCAGGTGAACAGAGTTGGTATAATATGGTACATCTGTATCACCGGAAGCTAGTATCGATTCATAGAATCCTCTATCCTTATTGGCAAGGCTGTAAGAAGCGCCTTCAGCCGGCGTGGCTTCCAAATTATAAAAATTCCCAGTCTGCTCCTGGAAAGTGGAAAGCTTTTCCTTCATGTGGTCTAGGATTCGCATGGTCCAGGACTTGGCTTCTTCACTGGAGATTGGTTTGCCAAGGAAGTTTAAACTGGCTTCGTTCATTCCGATCAAACCAATCGTTGAGAAGTGGTTCCCCCAATAGGAGCCAAGATTCTCTTTTACCGTTCGTAGATAAAACGAGGAATAGGGATATAAACCTTTTTCCGTAAAGCTTTCTATCACTTTCCGTTTGATTTCAAGAGAGGATTTGGCTAATTCCATCGCATAATCAAGATTAGCAAACAACTCCTCTTCATTTCTGGACGTATATGCGATTCTCGGTATGTTAATCGTGACCACGCCGATGGATCCCGTTAACGGATCCGCTCCAAACAAACCTCCCCCGCGTTTTTTTAACTCACGGTTATCCAGTCTCAATCGGCAGCACATGCTTCTCGCATCTTCCGGATTCATATCGGAATTGACGAAATTGGCAAAATAGGGAACTCCGTACTTTGCCGTCATCTCCCAGATTTCCTTGAGATTCTCATTGTCCCAGTTAAAATCTTTCGCAATGTTATACGTCGGAATAGGAAAAGTGAAGATTCTCCCTTTTCGGTCGCCTTCCATCATAATCTCGGCAAAGGCACGGTTTATCATGTTCATCTCCGGTTGGAAATCCCCGTACGTAACATCCAGCTTTTTCCCGCTAAGAATGACTTTTTTGTCTTTATAGGTAACAGGCGGCACCAAATCAAATGTCAGGTTGGTAAAAGGAGTTTGAAAGCCGACCCTGGTCGGCACATTTAGGTTAAAAACAAATTCCTGCATAGCTTGCTTGACTTCTTCGTAGGAAAGATGATCATACCGAACGAAAGGCGCCAATAAGGTGTCAAAACTGCTAAATGCCTGGGCGCCGGCAGCTTCTCCCTGTAGAGTATAAAAGAAATTCACCACTTGGCCAAGGGCTGTCCTAAAATGTTTCGGTGGCGCGGATTCAATCTTTCCCCTTACGCCCCCGAATCCTACGTGGATGAGATCTTCGAGACTCCAACCGACACAGTAAGGGCCTAATACCCCTAAGTCATGAATGTGAAACATTCCGGTATCATGAGCAAATCGTATCTCTTCCGGATATATTTTGTTCAACCAGTAACGAGAGACCAAAGCAGAGGAAACATTGAAGTTTAAACCTTGTAAGGAATAGGTCATATTCGAATTCTCACTGATCCGCCAATCGGAGTGATCCAAATATTTGTCGATCGCATCAAGAGAAGAGGGAATATTGTTGGCTAATTCTCTGGCTTCTCTCCTTTTTTCACGATAAATAATATAAGATTTTGCAATCT
Source organism: Caldisericia bacterium (assembly GCA_028708485.1). Classification (GTDB taxonomy): domain Bacteria; phylum Caldisericota; class Caldisericia; order UBA6126; family UBA6126; genus UBA6126. Next base: position 8,602 of record JAQVYZ010000009.1, read on the forward strand.
GATGGTGATTTGCCTGGATTAGAACTTTTTCAACAATATCCTGAACTTGTTCTACCGAGGGAATGCTCCCTCTCCGGAAAAACTCTTTTTCTAAGATAAATTCGACATTTTTCGATAATTCAACGGAATCAACAAGCTCTTCACCACTTGCTTTGGCAGCTTTCTGGATAGCTGATTCCACTTTTTCTCTCTGGTAGGCAACGATACTGCCGTCTCGTTTTCTGATTAACCTTTCCATGGTTTCTCCTTTTGTAAAATTTGTTTAATGCTCGGTTTATGCACTATATACATTGTATTCTAACCTTCTTCACAAACAAATATTACTTTGGAGCAACCGAAAAGTTCCTGAAAGAAAAAATGACAAAAGGAAAAAATCGGTCAGATAACTGGTATCTGACCGATTTTTTCCTTAAAGGGATAGTCCGTTATTTTTTCAGAATGGTTTTTGTATATTCTTTCTGCATCGTAGAATCAAATAATGTGATACCGATTTTCCAACCTTTAAACAAGTCTTCTTTATTCGCTCCTTCTTCTAAGTTGATCATCGCCACTTGAGCAGAGAAAGTACCAGTTGGAATGAGAATCAAATGTGAAAAACCAGTCTGTGTTTTCACCATATCGATCGTAGAAAGATCAGAACGAGTTTGTATCAGCTCTCCAGCAGCATTGAATACTTGAATATCAGTGATTTCAAGCAAAGAACCAGCTTTGTTTTCCAATACAAAATACAGCGCAAGCGGTGTTTGTACAGGCCTGTCACCGGGAGGTTGCTGACCACCTCCCCCGCCACCGGGAGGCCCGCCAGTTCCCATTCTGGTTATCTCTTTGACCTCTGTTATGCCTGATAAAGGTTCTTTTTCTTCAGCATTCTGTATCTTCACTTGAATCTTACTCTCTCCGTGGTTCCCAAAAGCATCCCACGCTTCAATAGTCAATACATACCCACCCGATAAATACCGACTTGGGTCTATCTTGCCATAAGGATCACTGAAGCTGGAAATCACAGTGCTCCCAATCTTTGTTTGTATATAAGCTACAGGACTGGCGTCGGTAATAGATAATTCAAGGGAGGTAATTTTCGAGATCACCATGTTGTCATTCACATTTTTACAAAGAATAACGGGGGAATCGGATTCGCTTTTTAATTCCTTGGAACTGTTCTCTAATTGCTTTTTTAACGAAGCGATGAGTTCTTCCAAAGATTGTATTTTCAATTGGTTTTCTGTGTCTAAAGTAAGAAGCTTTTTCCCATCCGGGGCTTTAATGGTGATTTTTCGGGTGGGGGCATCATATTGTACCTCAGCACCCAGCGCTTCCGATATAAACCGGATAGGAACCAAGGTTCTTCCGCTGATGACCATGGGCGGAACATCCAGCTCTGTGTTCACCCCATTGACTGAAGCTATTTTGGACCCTACCGTCAACTGAATCAGTATGGTAGGAGTCTCCCCATGAACCATCGTACCCGAATAGCCAAGACAGCATAGCAGGAACAGGGCGATAATTCTCTTGTAGAATTTCATTTTATCATCCTCCTTATTGAGTTTTTATCGTGCAAAACTCAAGATTTTTTTCGTACTGTTACCGGCTTTATCATTACTTGCCAGCGTAACAGTTTCTATATCCGCTTCCGGAATCAAGACTATTTGAAACGCACCGTTTGCATCAGGTGTGTAGGTTTGATCGAGCAGTATCAGCTGAGCACCGGGTTCTGTTTTACCGGTGACGATCCATTCTACAGGGTTATCCGGATTCTGTTCAATAATAGCTTCTAAGTCCGGTGGGATCGTATCCAACATAATGGTTCTCTCAAGAGAGCTGACCCGTCCATCTTTTGATTTTGCGATAATGGAGAATTGGTTAGTTTCTTCGTGAAGCTTAATACCATGCCTGAAACCACCTCGGTTGTCAGAAAGAATCTCCAACCCGTTAATAAAAATACTGACTAAGGGATCACTGCTTCCAATGAATGTGAATCGGCTCTGGTTAGTAATCCATACGGGATCTTTCAGGTTAAGCGTAAGAGGGAGAGGGGGAGGTGACTGGATCATGACAACAACATCAATCACTTTTCGCCCAAAATTTGTCTCAATGATAAGATTTGCTTCATGTTTCCCATCTTCCATGCCGGTTGTGTCTAGAATGGCAAAAAATGTCTGAAAATTTCCCTGAATCAGATCAGGTTTCGGGGAAAGCCATCCGGCATCGCTAGTAATGGTACCGGTTAATGTCTCCAGACCGGTGTACAGCACACGAAATGAGGCTTGTTTCTTAACACCCTTCTCAAGAGTTTGAAAATTGAGTGAAGAAGGTTCAGTGAGTAACAATGGTTTCGCATCGAGAGAAAAACAGTACAAGACATCACCGGAAACAAATACTTCCCTGCCTGATACCACCGGTATCCCCCCATAGTTACCAATCTTGTACCGATACTGGATGGAACCGTCCTCTTTGGAGATACATAGCAGCATGCCATCGTATAAACAGGTGAAAAGATAGTTTCGGGTAGCAGTGAGTTCCGTATAGAAAGAAAACCGATCGTAGGTTTTGGTCCAATAGATTTTCTCCATCAAATAATCAATGCAAAATATCTTTCCGGTGAACGAGTTGATATAGATTGCATCCTGAGCAAGGGTTGGCGAAAAGGAACCAAAATTCTCATTCTCAATGTGCATGGTTTTCTCAACTTTTCCGGTTTTAGCCAAGATTTTTAATAACCAGGCTTCCGGTTTATTTGCTCCAGTCCCGGGGCCACCTTCGCCCGGAGGTCTACCCCCGCCGCCGCCTGGCGGGCCACCTCCTCCGGGCGGACCGCCACCACCTGGAGGACCCCCGCCACCACCCATACGCATCCCCGGATTTTCCATCACATAAATGTAACCATTCTTTAT
>JAQVYZ010000211.1:0-1314 GCA_028708485.1 Caldisericia bacterium
CTCTCCTTGCAGCATTCTTTGTTCTCCCCGTAACAAGCCAGGCTCTTTGATGCCATATTCTTGAAACCTAACGCCATAACCTTGTATAGGAGCTTCTCCGGGAAGAGAGGGTGACCACTTTAACTTCATTTCCCCTTCTTCTTTTATGATCATCAACTCTTCCGGTGCGCTGGGGGCAAAATAGTCAATCTGGATACTTGATATAAAAGACTCGATTGTATGTGTTTTTTCGACTTTCAAAGAGGACATGGTTGTCGGAAAGTTCTCTGAATTCGTAATGCCAACCAGGGTAATCTTATTCTGATAAAGCGATCCATTATGAACGGAGTCATTGCTTGTTCCACCCCAATAGCTGCAATAGGTGATTTTTTGCAGAGAATAGTCTAATCTGGCAACCAAACCCTCCATTCCATTGGTATAATCGATCCAGTCGGTTAAAATCCTTTTGGTCGCATTATGGGTCACCGGGAGATCCAAAGAACGGGTATTACCTGTTATATATACCTGCTTATTTTCATCTAATGCGATAGAAACACCAATGTCATCGCCTGTTCCACCGAAAAGACTTGCTTGAAGAAGATGGGTTTCCTGAAAAGCCATAAGAACAATATCTCCTCCTTGAAATATATCATTGGTGCCGTGTCCGGCATAAGATTGTTTTGTGGTTAGCGGAAAATCTTCCGAGAGAGTCGTGCCGATCAGGAAAGTTTTTTCCTGGCTGCATACGATATCACTCGGAAAATCATGATTATTCCCCCCGAATAGGTTCGAACCAGCCATGACAAAGGAGGGAGTATAAGATGTGAAAAAAATATCCATTCCTCCTTGATAGTCATTCTCTTCTCCTCCAGATGTAAAAAAGTCAGGAGATTGGGTGCTTCCTGCTACCATGAGACTACCATCCTTCTGGATAGTAATACACTCAATAGAATCCTGGTTCTTTCCACCAAGGTATGTAGAGAATTCCGTCTGTTTTTTGTCTATGGCTATTACGGAGAGAAAACCGTCAAAGAGACCCTGTATGGATCCCTGTACCGGTCTTTTCACCGGAAAATCCTGTGAATTTGTATTTCCGCTTAAGACAACATTACCATTCGGTAAAACAGCCATAGAGGTTAGATTATCTGATTTGGAACCACCCCAATAGCTTGAAAATAAGATTTCTTCTGTCTGGAAATTCATCACAAAGCAAAAGGCATCTCCAAACCCTTGATAACTCTCCTGTACCGCATTCCAACTGACTGGAAAATTATTTGAGGTGGTCGTACCGGCGATATAGACCGCTTCGTTGACAGAGAGTTGGATTTCAGCTGG
>JAQVYZ010000211.1:1324-2764 GCA_028708485.1 Caldisericia bacterium
TCACCGTCTTCTCCCCCCACGATAACTGATTGGAAAATCATCTCCCCTTTGGGATCCATCTTCAGTAAGATCGTATCCGTATTGGTTTTCTCACTTCTGGTTTGGTAGCCATCCTCCGGTGAGATGGATGGAAGTTGTATACTGCCGCATGTGTAGATTGCACCTGATGCATCCTGGACAACTGATTCAAGTGATACTTGATCTTCCTCGCCGAAATAGGTAGAGAACTCGATTTCCGGATCCACAATAATCGGGAACTTGACAGAATCCGGATAATTAATGCTGTAATGATACTCATTGGCTGAATCAAGCGTGAGTCTGTAGGAAACAGGCATTCCGTCCTCTTGCTGAAACACAGACAGAACTCTTTCCAAAGCGGTAAAATTGGATATTTTCCAACAAAGGTTGTGATCAGATCGAAACACTTCACATCCGGATAAGCGAAAATGCAAATTTTCCAATACTACCTGCTTTTTCACAAACAGGTCGTATTCCAAGTTCTCCCGACCGTTCATATAAAACTCGATATCGACCCCATCCTGGACATTCTGATAGCATAGCCTGTCGGATATAAGTTTTACTTGCATCCCAGATGGGTCGGGTGATTCAAAAGTGAGTGTCACTTGCATCCTTTCTTCTGCGGATACATTGCAGAGAAATACTACGGTGGTTGGCTTAAAAAACACTGTTACCGAGGGAAGCAGAAGTATCCAATCTTCCTGTTGAGGGCGTATGGCTCTAATAAAGCGGTTGGATAATCCTATGCTTGGCTGTCGATTGGGAGACTTTTGAGTAGATTTTACCTTCTGAGGGAGGATTCCAACCGATAAGGCATGGCTGAGTACAAAAATCAATAAGAGAATCCAGACAGCACGACTTTTCTTCAACTGGTCACTCTCTCTCCCATTTCACTTCTACTCCGGCCGGTCCGGTATGGTCATAATAATAAATCTCGATCAGGTGTTTTCCTTCTTCGATATGCAGACGTTTTACTTTTTCTCGGCGAGCCTGGGCAAACCACTGTTCCACGATTTTTTCTCCATCTATCTTGATGACCAGACCATCATCGGATTGGGTAATAAAATGGTAGTATCCCTCTACAAATTCATAAAGCCCTATCCAATAAACAGAGAAATGATCCTGGTTCACGAATGCATTTGGCTTTTTAATTCCCCAATCATAGTTAATGGTCCTTGTTTTATCTTCATAGACCGGTTTTCCCAAGCAATTGGCGTTGTTGTAATATTTAGCCAGTAAAGAATTCAAGTTGGAGGTGAGTATGCCCTCTTTTTCCGGATCTTCATTGATAAAACGCAGAGTTGAGCCTTCGGGTATTTGTTCTTGAAAAAGTATATTTCGGGTATCTTGCCAGCTTAGGTATACCCAATTCTTTTGATTTGGCAAAGACACGAATAACACTTGGCTGATTAGGATTTCCAG
>JAQVYZ010000212.1 GCA_028708485.1 Caldisericia bacterium
GTTCCAATGTCTTGAAAGAAATGAGAATAGAACCCGAAAATTGGGTATGGTTTTTCATTTAAATGATCTATGGTGTTGATGGTCATGTCCATGGAATTGTAAGATTCATCTGGATCGTTATAGTAAAAATTGTAATAGCTGTTAGCGGGGATGGAATAAATTACGTTCACTTTTACATTTTCTGTGATTGGGTATTGTTGAGGACGGTTTAGGTTTATCTTTTTTGATATTTCCGGTCCTTTTTTGTAGATACCCAATTTACCAAAGAAAACATAAGGAAACCTGTTCTTTTTTGTATTGATCAACTTGTATTGTTGAACTTCTGCCAAATTCAATGGTTTATGATAAATTCTTACATATTCAACAAAACCACTTAATCCATATTTATCGCGAAAACCAGGAATACCGCCAAACAGAAAAGAGGTGACAGGATGTACCTGAATAAACCGGAAAGTTGTTTTGGAAGGTAAGGATTTGATTGGTTTTCCATTTACAAATAATTGAATGATTTTTTTTGGGAAATCCCAGGTGATAACAACATGATGGTAAGTCGCTTGTTCCAGTTTTGCATCCCAAGTTATCCTGTTGGAATCCTCTCCGAGTTGAAAAAAGATTTTTTCGTCAGGTGTCAATCCTAACACCAATTGATGGTTATGATCAGTAAAAAAGACCTGCGTGATATTTTCACTGACGGTGTAAAGGCTCATATTGATTTCGATCGATCCCTGATTTGAAAAATCATTTGAAGCCGGCATTACGGAAGTCATGTAAACGCTTTTTGTGTCTCCATACCGCCACCCTTGCCAGTCGTTAAACATGATCAAATCTCTATTGAAAAGCCCATATGTTTCAGATCCAAAATTGTGCCAATAACGCCCATAATCGATAGAAGACATGGTACCTTTCACTTGGTTGCCGGATAAATCAACCAGGTTTGAATTGATGAGATCATCAAAGCAAAAATAGGCTGTTAAAGAAGGATCGAACGGTGTTATGTTTTGCAGTCTGTTCTGATTGGGAGTGACACCGGGACCGAAACAGACAAAGATGGTCAGTTTTTTCTTATCCGGTTTTGGATGAATCTTTAACCAGATCCTTGTCTCCATTTTGCCAAATCCAAATGCGATCCAGTGGGGGATAACGGTTGATCCGTCCTGTTCCGTAAAATAGATCTGCTCTTCAGAAAAGGGTTCACATATCTCTTGAATCAAGGATTGTGTGCTCATCTCAAAGCAAATCAGGTGGTTGGGAATATTCGATGAATACCCATCGGTCGTGAATGTGATCTGCTTCCAATAAATGTTCTTGGTTAACACTAGCTCATCGCTTTGTTGTGATGTTTTCGGGAATATTTTGTTCTTGACCGGTGCGGGAGGAGCTTTGCTATAGACACGCTTATACGGTTTTCCCGGATGGAAAACCGGAACAACCTTAGAAATAAGAGGTTTTGAATCCTCGACAGGAGAAGTTACGGCAAGATATTCCTTCATTATCGGTTTGTTGGGTATGAAGATAAGGATGATCAGAAAGAATAAAACAATCCCTTTTTTTATGAGCGATATATTATCCTTACTCATTGGCTTTTCCCTTTTTTGAGAATTGAATCTTTCCCTTAGAATTCACCCAGAATTTCTGGATGGTGGTGGTGTCGTAATAATAGAAATCATCAAATGGATTGTCTCCGATTGCCCAGGAAATTATCTTGTCGTAATCAGCAACATCCTGATTAGTAGTACCCTCGTAAACCACTATTTTATAGGTTGTGTCTTTATCAAGATCGAATGAATACAAAAATGGGTAATAAAGTGCCTCTCCAGGTTGTATCGTCATACCGAGAAGAGGTTCCAGCATCTCCTGAATCGTAGTGTCTACAATCAGTTTTTCCTGAAGAGTATACACGGAGAGTCCGTAGAACAGGTTGTTTTCAAAATAATGAACAGTTTTCTTATCGAAAGTGATCGGATCAATGCCGGTATTTTGAAACACCATATCCATTCCCCAGCCTTCGTTCTGCTGAAAGGTCAACGTTCCTTTTTCTGTAACCAGTAACTTTGCTCTGTATTCAGGGGTGATTATGATCTCGTCTTTTCCCCGGAGCATTTGCACAAACTGATCATCGTTTTCATTGAGCAACTTCACGCGAACGAGTTGCTGATTGTCATTCAGGCAGAGCATATCTGTCAGCTGAATGGTTAAATAACCAAGAACATTGGTATGATGATAAGAGAGCTGCATCACGCTGACGGAAGGATTCACATAGATGGGTTGTTCCAGTTGATACCAGGAAATGCCATCTGCGATTCCTATTAATTTCAACTTGGATTTTCCAAGTTGAAAAAAACTGTAAAAAGGCCCGCAAGCTTTTGCTGAAGGGATCAGCCAATCTAACCACCCGGTCTCTTCTTCTTTTTCATCTTCATTAAAGTGCTCCCAGTACCAGCTATTGGAGTATTCTTTTTCATCATAGGAGGCAATCCACTCAAATTCGATGGATAGGTCCTTCACATAGGAAGGATTGTTCACTTTTAATCCTACGAAATATACCATATGATTTTCTGAGATTTTCGTACTAGTTCCGACGTTCGACCAAAAATGCGAGTTCATCCCAAAGACCGGCACTGCCTCCTTGCTTAATCTGTCAATCGTATTGATGGATGGATCAACCGGATCTCTTATGGTGCTTTCGTACTGAAAATAAGGTCTTCTGTCAGGCAATAAGCCAAAAATCATCTGATGAGATTGATCAGTAAACAGCACT
>JAQVYZ010000010.1 GCA_028708485.1 Caldisericia bacterium
AACACTTCAGACGGTAATATTAACGTTTACGGTATTGCCTGTCTTTTCTTGCTCCACGAAGTCCGGCTTTTACTCTCTCCTTGATACGGGAATCACGGGTAAGAAAACCTTTTTCACGCAACGCTGGCTTCAAACCAATATCCATATCGCTGAGTGCTTTTGCTACAGCATGGCAAATTGCTACAGCTTGTCCGGATAATCCCCCCCCGAATACCTGCACTGTCAAGTTAAACTGTTTTTCTTTGTTAACAGTACGCAAAGGCTCAATAATACGAAGTTGATGAAGTTTATTCGGAAAGTATTGCTCAACTTTTTTGTTGTTAATTAATACTGTACCGTCTCCAGCTTTCATAGTAACTCTTGCTACACATGTTTTACGATAACCGGTTGACATAATTCCTGCCATTTTATCCCCCGCTATAATTCTATTTTAGTTGGTTGCTGTGCTTCATGATTATGATCAGCACGATTAAATACTTTTAACTTTTTAAAGCGTTTCCGTCCTAACGGAGTATGCTTAACCATCCCCCATACAGCTTTTCTGATCATATAGGTAGCATCTTTCTGCCTCATTCTAAAGAGGGGAGTTTTTTTTAAACCTCCCGGATACAAAGAGTGACGATAATAAATCTTGTCATTTTCTTTGGTTCCGCTAACAATCACTTTTTCCGCATTCACCACAATAACAAAATCTCCCATATCTGCATTAGGAGTATACTCTGGCTTATTCTTTCCGATCAAGATTTTAGCAACTGTATCTGCTAATCTTCCTAAAACTTGGTTGGACGCGTCAATAACATACCATTTTTTCTCAATTTCCCGTTCAGCAAAATAATGTGTATCCATAAGCATACCTCTCACTTCTTTAAATCAAGTATATGACTATATCACTCAACCGCAAAATGTCAAGCATTTCAAAAAGAAGCCGAAACTTTTTTATTTGTTTATAATATATTATATGCCAGAAACATCGAATTGACAAAGTTGTTTCTGGGGGTATAAGTATTAAGTTCTTTTGTTATATTTTGAGGAGGTATAATGAACATTATCGAATATTTTATTGAAAAGAACACTGCTAATATTACCCTTGAATTTACGCCGGATGAAGTAAATCAGTATATTACCAATGCATATCTGGAGGTGAACCTTCAAGCTACCTTACCAGGATTTAGAAAAGGAAAAGCTCCTTTAAATGTATTAAAAAGCAGATTTCCACTATCAGAGATGCAGGAAGATATCTTGAAAGTTATGGCAAAAGATGCTGTCACCCTTTTTTTAAATGAAAAGAAAGAGGAACAGTTTATTGATTTTCCTTATATGAAATCAATTGAACCTCTTCAAGAAAATCAAACCTATCAGGTAAAGTTGTTTGCTGATATCTATCCAAAGGTTGTTCCGGCTGAAATCGGAGAAAAGGTATTTGAATTAACACTCCCAAAAATGGTGGCTGAGATTGTTCAGGATAAAATCAATGCTTTGTTGGAAACCCATGCCACTTACAACGATATGGCGAAACCGGATAAGCAGGGCTATGCAATTATAGAATATGCTTTTTCAGGCAATGAAAATGTTTCTGCCATCACCTCCCCCAAAACCAAGATGATTTACTTAATGGAAGATAGCATACAGCCAGGTTTAAACGAAAAAATCATGGAGATGGAAATTGACTCCCATGTTTTCTTTCCTATCCCTAACAAAGAAGAAGAGCCAAAAAAATACATATATATTAAAGTGATCGGTTGGAAAAAGAAAGAACTACCACTTTTTAACCAGGAGTTCCTTGATGCTATACAAGCAGGAAAGCAAACCGATGAGTATATGTCCGAGATAAATCAAGCGGCTGAACAGGAATATGACGCTGCAAAGAAAGAAGCCACCATTGGATCTGTTCTTGATTATCTGGTTGTGAATTCCTCTTTTGAGGTTATTCCAGATAACTTGTACCAGAAGTATCTTGAAAAAGAACTGGAAAACTTAGAATCTGAAGTTAAAAAGATGAAATTAACCTGGGAAAAATATTTGGAAATAACCAAACAAACCCAGGAAAGCCTTGAAAAAGAGATGGAAGCTGATCTGATTAAACAGATAAAATTAGACCTGTTATTCAGATATTTTGCTATTACCCATCCCGAGCTTGCTCCTGAAGAAGAAAAGGTTATCAGCGAATCCAAATCTTTATTTGACCGCTTTCAACAAGAAGGTCAGGATGTTGATATGCAAAAGTTACAGAATTACATGAAAGAAAATCTGAGAAAAGGGAATATTATGGATTGGCTGATAAAAGATGTTAAAACAACAATAAAATCAGCATAATGGCGAAAGGAGGCTGGTATGTCATTAATTCCATGGGTGATTGAACAGACAGCTTTTGGTGAAAGACAATATGATATTTATTCACGACTGCTCAAAGACAGGATCATATTCATTGGTGGAGATATTATTGATGATGCATTAGCCAACAGTGTAGTGGCGCAGTTGCTTTTTTTATCTGCTGAGAATGAGAACAAAGAGATTTCCATGTACATTAACAGCCCGGGAGGTTCGGTTTCAGCTGGATTAGCTATTTATGATACGATGCAATATATTCGTGTTCCGATATCTACTATCTGCATTGGACAGGCTTCCAGCATGGGTGCTTTTTTGCTGGCATCCGGTACAAAAGGCAAGCGTTTTGCTCTTCCAAATTCAAGGATTATGATTCACCAACCTTCCGGAGGTACACAAGGCCAGGCGACAGATCTACAAATACAAGTAAAAGAAATCATGTTGATCAAAACCAAGCTGAATGAGCTCTTGGCTTTTCATACCGGGCAGTCTCCGGATAAAATTTTGACCGACCTGGAAAGAGATCGTTATATGAGTGCCAAAGAAGCAAAAGCTTACGGAATCATTGATGAAGTCATTCAAGGAGGAAAACAGTAACGTATAAGCGTTATTAATCATGGCAACAAGAGCGAAGAAAAAAAATACAGAATCGATCGTAGACTTTAAATCGGCTCCCTTAATTCCAATACGTAATGTGGTGATTTTTCCGAATATTGTTCAGCCTTTGACAGTGGGAAGAATAAAATCAATCAATGCAATTGAAGCAGCTCTGAAAAAAGACCGCTTTATTGTTGTTTCCACACAAAAAAGTGAATTTGTCGAGGATCCTAAACCAGAAGAATTATTCGATGTAGGCGTAGGAGCAGAGATCATTCAGGTTATCCGACTTCCGGACTCTACGCTTCGTGTCATCATTGAAGGTTTTTCCAGAGTAAAAATCAAGGATTTCCAAGCGGTCCGTGATTATTATGAAGTAGAAATTGAGCCTATTTCTTCTAGCTATTCCAATACGCACTTCATGCAGGCTTTAAAAAAAGAGCTGATTGATTCCTATGACCAGTATTATCAGATGAATAAAAGGTTATCACCGGAAAACTATATTGATTTGATTAATATAAAGGATCTGGACAGGATTACGGATATGATTTCCTCAGCTTTGATTATAAGTGTAGAGGAAAAACAAAAGATATTGGGTGAAATAGATCTCAAAAACAGAATACGTCAATTAATCGAAATTCTGAAACGGGAAATCAGTATTTTAGACTTACAGAGCAAGATAGACAACGATGTAAAAAGTAAATTTGATAAAACTCAAAAAGAATATTTTTTACGTGAACAGTTGAAAGCCATTCAAAAAGAACTTGGTGAAACCGAGAGCGAATACTCGGATGAAGTGAAAAAATACCGTGACAAGATGGGGAAACTTAATTTACCCGAAGAGGCTAAAAAAGCCGTTGAAGAAGAATTGAACCGGTTGATGAAAATGCCTCCCATGATGGCAGAAGCGGGAGTTGTTCGTAATTATATCGAATGGGTATTGTCACTTCCATGGAACAGTGAATCAGAAGACCAATTGGTGCTTGCCAATGCAAAAACATCTTTAGATGAAGACCATTATGGTTTGAAAGATGTAAAAGAAAGGATTCTTGAGTACTTAGCTGTCAAAAAACTGAGTCAACAGATTAAAGCGCCTATATTATGTCTGGTGGGGCCTCCCGGTGTTGGGAAAACTTCCCTGGGGAAATCAGTTGCAAAGGCAATGAATAGAAAGTTTGTGCGCATGTCTCTCGGAGGCATCAGAGATGAAGCGGAAATCCGGGGTCATCGTAGAACCTATATTGGTGCTTTGCCCGGTAGAATAATTCAGGGAATGAAACAGGCTGGAACGAAAAATCCTGTTTTTTTATTGGACGAAATCGATAAAATTGGTACAGATTTTCGGGGCGACCCCTCTTCAGCTCTTCTTGAAGCTTTGGATCCTGAGCAAAATGCCAGTTTTTCTGATCATTTTTTGGAAGTGCCCTTTGATCTGTCAAAAGTTTTTTTCATTACCACTGCAAATGTAGTCCATACCATACCACCTGCTTTGCGAGACAGGATGGAAATTATTAATTTATCTGGTTACACAGAGCCTGAAAAGAAGCATATCGCAGAAGATTTTCTTATTCCAAAACAACTTGCAGCCAATGGCTTGAATAAAAAGGATGTTCTCATCAAAGAGGAAGCGCTTGATAAAATTATCTCTGAATATACTAGGGAAGCCGGTTTAAGAAGCCTTGAAAGACAAATTGCTAAAATTTTCCGGAAAATCGCTTTGCAAAAGGCAATGAAAGAAGAAACCTTTAAAAAACTGACTGTCAAAGCTAACGATTTGATTGATTATCTGAGGCTTCCTTCTTTTCGGCATGAAGAAAAAGGGAAAGTACTTGATTCAGGCATCGTTACAGGGTTGTCGGTTACCGAATTTGGCGGAGAGATTCTGTTTATTGAGTCCAATAAAATGGTGGGAAAAGGCAACTTAATTCTTACCGGCCAACTGGGCGATGTAATGAAGGAAAGCGCTACTGCTGCCATGAGTTATATTCGCAGTCGATCAGAATATTTTAATTTTCCCTTGAATTTTAACGAGTCGCTGGATATTCATATCCATGTTCCTGAAGGCGCCATACCAAAAGATGGGCCTTCAGCCGGTGTCACGATTTTTACCTCTTTAATGTCCCTGTTGAAACAAAAAAAAGTTTCCGGGAACATCGCTATGACAGGTGAAATAACGATTAAAGGTAGAATACTTCCGATTGGTGGGTTAAAAGATAAATTGCTTGCAGCAAAAAGAGCTGGCATTACCACGATTTATATACCGAAAGAAAATGAAAAAGAATTATTTGATATTGCAAAAGATATAACTAAGGACCTGACGATTATTGCTGTAGAACATTTAGATGAGCTATATCATTATATCTTTGAACGATAGAATTCTCTTTTCTTTCATATAATCTATGATAGAATAAGGATTACGATGGATAGTGTAGGTCAATTATTAAAAGAAAAAAGATTAGAAAAGGGGCTAGTGTTAGATGACGTCGCTGACGCCATGAAAATTCGTAAAAAGTATATTGAAGCGCTTGAAAATGGGAATTATTCAGAGATTCCAGACAAAGTGTACACAAAAAGCTTTTTAAAAATTTATGCTGACTTTCTCGGCCTAGACAGAGTCTATATATTAAAAAGATATATGGACGAAGTAATTCAGGAGGACATTATTATTGCTCCTCAATCATTGGACCAGAAATCCTTTGGAAACGTGAACATTGCAAAAGAAAAATCAAGATTTAATCTGCTCGTTGGACTGATTATCGGTTTATTAATTTTAGCGCTGATAGTATGGGGTGTATTTTCCTTGAACAAAAAAGAAGATAATCCTAGAAATATTTCGAATAAGGCAGAGAACCAGACGCTCACCATTCCGGAGTCACCTCCCATTGTGCCGATTGAGAATAATGAAGTGCAAACCAATCATCAGTTCGATAAATTAGTGATTCATCTCAAAGCTTCAGACAAGGTATGGCTTGGTATCAACTCCGACAATAAAGACCTGCCAAGCTTTACATTGAAAAAAGACGAAGAAAAAACGCTGGAGGCAAACAAAACGCTGAACCTTACAATCGGCAAACCGTATGCTCTGGCATTAACGATAAATGGTTTTGAGATATCATCCAAGATCCGCAACAGAAAAAATGTTGTGGAAATAAAAGCAATGCTCTCTCCAAATGAGTTGGTTCAAATTGTAATAAAAGAAAATGGAATACAAAGCGAACCAATCATCCTCAAAGAATAATTTACAGAAAAACAAATTAACAGCTAGCCTGATAAACCTGGGATGTCCAAAAAACCAGGTTTTAGCTGAAAAAATTGTTTATTTGTTACAACAGAATGATTTCTCTTATGCACCATTTTCTGATATGATGCCATATAATCTTCTTGTAGTGAATACATGCGGTTTTTTATCGGCTGCCAGGACGGAAACGGATCAATTATTGGAAAAATTGCAGGTTTATCAACAACGGAATACTCATACAAGTATTATCTTTCTCGGGTGTGATGTTACTTTAAGGGCAAAATCTCTGGAAGTTAACTATCCTGATTTTACTTTTCTTCGTGAAAAAGATTCTCTTTCAGCATTGAGCCGTTATTTAACAATTTCCCACCAAACAAATGAGAGCTACCAAACTATTTCGAATGAACAATATGCCTATATTCAGATTGCTGAAGGATGCAACCATCAATGTTCCTATTGCTTGATTCCAACGATCAAAGGGAAATATGCCAGTGTTTCTTTAGAAGGAATTCTTCATCAAGTACAAAATCTGGTACAACGCTTTTCTATTAAAGAAGTCATTTTAATTGCACAAGATACTTCCTCTTACGGTAAGGATTTAGAAAACAAGCCATCGCTGCTTGAGGTAGCAAAAACACTCTCTGACCTGAAAGATCTTGAATGGATACGCTGTTTATATCTTTATCCAACCTCTCAACCGTATTTTTTTCAGGAGTTGCTATCGATTCCAAAGGTGGTGCCATATCTTGATTTGCCTCTTCAGCATGTATCCAAGAAAATTCTTCACGCTATGAACAGACCCGTTTTGGCTGATCAATTCGTTGAAAAGATCATGGCATTAAAAAAGGATTTTCCAGCATTAGCTATGCGAACTACTTTTATTGTTGGATTTCCCGGTGAAACGGAAGAAGATTTCCAGAGTTTACTGCAAGCTTTAGAAACATACCAGTTTGATCGAGCCGGATTCTTTGCATACAGCCCTGAGCCAAATACAAAGGCACAGCAAATGGAGGCCATTATATCAGAAGAGGTAAAACAGAGCAGGCTTAAAAAAGCGTATGAAACTCAGCGAAAGATCTCTGAAAAAATCAATCAAAATTGGATTAATCAAACCTTACCGGTCCTAATTGAGAAATACGATCCGATTCGTAAAGGTTTCACCGGACGAACCACCCGTGAGGCTCCGGAAATTGATGCCAGTGTATTTATCCGTACTGCTTCATCCAATCCAAGGAAGCTTTGTGGTCAAATTTTGCCAATGCTGATTGAAGAAGCTGATGCTTACAGGATAAAGGGAAGATTGCTCCCACTATGAACATGAACATGCTCAACCCGGTGAAAGCCCTGGCTTCTCTCTTACAGTTTTGTCAGAATAACCATTTATCTCTCAGTGTCGCTGAATCAGTCACTGGTGGCAGGGTTTCCTCGGCATTAACTGCTCTTCCTGGTAGTTCAATGATATTTAAAGAGGGTGTGGTTTGTTATAGCCCTGAAAGTAAAAAATCCCGTTTGCATATCAAAGATGAAATAATTCAGGAATTTGGTTTGGTATCTTCAGAAATCACCCTTATAATGGCTCAGGAGGTTAGAAAAACTCTGAAAGTCGATATTGGTATAGCGACAACTGGGAATGCTGGACCAGAGGCAAATGATATTTTTGCAAAGATTGGACAGGTTTTTATTGCGTTCTCATCCAAAAATAAGGATGTTGTCATACCAAAGTTTTATCAAGGAACAAGGAATTTGATACAGAGAAAGATTACCCAGGATGTGATTCGTTATTTGTTTTGCTTTCTTTTGGAGTTGGAATAATGCGATTGTTTATTGGTATACCGCTGGAAAGCGATCGACAGGAGTTGGTTTATCAAAAACTTCATCCGATAAGTCATTCGTTAGAATTTCGATTGGTGAAACCGAAAAATTATCATATTACCATTCAATTTTTAGGTGAAACTTTCATTCAGGCTAGTATTCTGGGTGACGCCCTTCGGATAGCAACCGATGCTATATCCTCATTCACCTTTACAACAGATAAAATTGTCGGTTTTCCAGGTATGCAGAAAGCTACCTCGATCGGATTATCCGTTCTGCCAAAAGATCCTTTCATTACCATTCGCACTCAAGTACAGAAAATATTGCATAATTTCGGATTTACTCCCGGAAAATCAATGATTCCTCATATTACGGTTGCCAGAATGAAACATCCGGTAAATATTTCTCAAGTACAGAATGATTTTAAATTAGATTCCATCAGTCAGATAGTATCTGAAATCGTGATTTATCAATCTATATTGCAATCTGCAGGACCCATTTATCATCAACTGGTTAGGTTGAATTTGAAAGGAGAATTGAATGGATGAACGTGAAAAAGCTTTAGAATCTGCAATGTTACAGGTAACCAGGGCATTCGGAAAGGGATCTGTCATGAAATTGGGCGATACAACCGCCAAGATTCAGGAAGAATGCATTCCAACAGGAATATTTTCTCTTGATATCGCGCTAGGAATCGGCGGAATACCCAGAGGACGTGTTGTTGAGATTTACGGATCAGAAGGTTCCGGTAAAAGCACCATTGCATTGCAGATTATTTCACAAGTTCAAAAACAAGGAGGAAAAGCTGTTTATATCGATGCTGAACACGCTTTGGACCCTACCTATGCGAGAGCATTGGGAATTGATCTGGACGAATTAGTTATATCGCAACCCGATTATGGTGAACAAGCATTGGAAATTGCTGAAATCTTAGTCAGAAGTGGCGCTGTGGATTTAATTGTCATTGATTCCGTCGCTGCTTTAGTGCCAAAGGCTGAATTAGACGGTAATATGGGCGATATGCAGATGGGATTACAAGCCAGATTGATGTCCCAGGCATTGAGAAAATTAACGGCTGTGTTAAATAAATCCGGTTGCTCCTGTATTTTTATTAATCAGTTACGTGAAAAAATCGGGATTGTTTTCGGTAACCCTGAAACAACTACTGGAGGACGAGCTTTAAAATTCTACTCTTCCATCCGACTTGAAATCAAGCGAGGCGAGTTATTAAAAGAGGGCGATGTGGCTGTTGGTCAGGAAATTAAAATCAAGGTAGTTAAAAATAAAGTAGCGCCACCTTATAAAACTTGTGTTTTTGATTTAATATATGGTAAAGGAATTTCTCATGTTAGTGCTGTAGTTGATTTAGCCGTACAGGAAGACATTATAAAAAAGAGTGGCTCTTGGTACTCATACGAGGACAACAAAATTGGTCAGGGATTGGATAATGCAAAGAAGTTTTTAACTGATTCACCGGAAACATTGAAAGAGATTGAACAGAAAATTAGAGAGAAAAAACATTTAAATGGAGGGCCATCAAATGAAAAGAAGACTGAAAACCGCTCTGGAAATAGCTAAGGTATGGCTTGGCTACAAACCGTACTTTACTCAGGAGCTCGAAACGAAATTGAAATTACATGGGTATTTACCTTCGGAAATTCAACCTGCGATTAAAGTATTAACCGAAGAACTCATCCTGAATGATGAAGCTCATTTTAAGAATTCTATTGAATACATGCAGCTTTCATTAAAGTGGGGACCAAAAAAGATTATTGACAAATTGTTGTATAAAGGTTTTTCTTTTGATGAAGCCCAGGAAAAAGTGAAACAGTACTATCAGGTAGAAGCTGAGGGAGATATCCTGAAAGCAGCGATTGCAAAGGTGAAAAATCGCTATCCCAATGATGAAAAGACAAAAAGAAAAATTGATGTTTATCTGTATAACAGAGGATTCGAAAACCCAAAAAGAAAATAGTCCTATGGAGGTAGATTGTGAATGGAATCACAGTATTGTTATGTATTGTATTTGCCATTATCGGCATTGCAATTGGATATATTTTTCGCCTAAAGATAGCAGAAGGTAAGAAAAAGAATGCAGAAGCAGAAGCAAAAAGAATTTTAAAAGAAGTAGAGGAAAAAGCGGAACAGAAGAAAAAAGAGATATTGATTCAAGCAAAAGATGAATCCTACAAGATCAAGAAAGAGAATGAAAGAGATTTATTTGAAAAAAATAAACTAGCACAAAAAAGAGAAAATCGGTTAATTCAACGAGAACAAGAACTTGATAACAAAACTGAAAACTTGGAAAAAAAGCTGAAAGCGGTTACCCAGAAAGAATATGAATCGACAAAACTGAAAGAAGAACTTCAAAAACAAGTAGAGCAAGGTTATCAGGAATTACAGCGCGTAGCGAATCTTTCTCAAGAGCAAGCCAAAGAAATACTCCTCAAGAAGGTCGAATCCTTAATACAATATGATATGGCAACCAAAATCAAAACAATCGAGGATCAATACCGCGCTGAATCAGAAAAAAAGGGAAGAGAGATTATAGCAACCGCCATACAACGCGTTGCTTCCAATCAAACGACTGAATCCACCATCTCTGTTGTGCCATTGCCAAATGATGATATTAAAGGAAAAATTATAGGAAGAGAAGGTCGCAATATTCGTATTTTTGAAAGCTTGACAGGAGTTGATTTATTAATCGATGACACTCCAGAAGTCGTTACCCTGTCTTCTTATGATCCTGTCAAACGTGAAATCGGTAAGATTGCATTAGAAAAACTGATTTTGGATGGTAGAATACATCCTGCTCGAATAGAAGAGCTGGTTCAGGTAGCTACTGAAGAAGTAGAAAAGGCGATCATTCAGGAAGGTGAAACGACTATTCTAGAGCTGGGCATACGAAATATGCATCCTGAATTGGTAAAGTTAATTGGTAAGTTAAAGTATCGATCTAGTTATTCGCAAAATGTACTGGCTCATTCCATTGAAGTAGCCTATATCTCCTCTACCATGGCAGCAGAACTCGGAGATGATATTGAAAAAGCAAAAAGAGCAGGATTGCTTCATGATATAGGGAAAGCTATTGACAAGGAAATTGAAGGTTCTCATGCAAAGCTAGGCGCTGATATGCTTCGAAAATACGGAGAGTGCATTGAAGTAGTGAATTCAGCTGAATCACATCATGGTGATGTTCCCTATAATTCTGTCGTATCTTGTCTGGTTCAGGCAGCAGATGCAGTTTCTGCTTCACGACCAGGTGCCAGAAGAGAAGACATGGATGCGTATGTAAAGCGTATTCAAACTCTGGAAAAAATATGCAACGATTTCACCGGAGTCGAAAAATCGTATGCAGTTCAAGCCGGAAGAGAGATTCGAATCGTCGTCAAGCCAGGTGAAATTGATGATGTGATGTTATCCAAACTCTCCTACGATATCGTCAAAAGAATCGA
>JAQVYZ010000213.1 GCA_028708485.1 Caldisericia bacterium
CGCTTGTTCTTGAATTTTCACCTCTTCAATATCGATAATGGTCTCAAGATGTTCCAGATAAACAGTGATTCTCTTCTGTGGCAGAGCATTATCACCGAAGATCACCTGAATGCTATATTTTGCTCTTTGAAGCGCATTGGGCAGGGTTATCGTAACATCAGTAATTTCTAATGTTTGTGACACAATCTCCACTGCAGGAGAGAAGATAAAATCATCATCGTCGTAGCCATTAGGCCTATATTCAAGTTTGATGAAACCCGGTTTAGATGGATTTCTGATTTCCGGGCAGTCAAATTCAATCTTAACTGGATCGCCTTCTTTCACTTCGACATCGCCAACAAGTAACTCATAGGTTAAGCGGTCTTCTGATGTATATACTTCATACAATGGCACATCATTCACCGTTATCCCGTTATTGTGCGACCGAATAGGACTGCTGAATTGCACTTCTTTGGGAAACCGAACAATAATCGTATCCATTGCCTGTAATGATCCTTTTTCTTGAATGTAAATCAACTGATAAACTGCATTTCGATTGGTTTTATTATTGGACAATTTAAAAGTGGCGGAGGTTTTGGTAATCTCGTATTCATGGCTCTTCACCCATTCTTCAGCGCTGGTTCCCACTTCAAGCA
This sequence comes from Caldisericia bacterium, assembly GCA_028708485.1. GTDB lineage: Bacteria > Caldisericota > Caldisericia > UBA6126 > UBA6126 > UBA6126. Next base: position 636 of record JAQVYZ010000213.1, read on the forward strand.
CGTATTTACCGGCTTTTAATGGATTTGTGATGCCGCATCGTATATCGAATTCAATCATAATACGATCAGAATCATTAATCTCAATCGGGGTTGTAAAATTGATATTCGTTCCGGTCCCATTGGGGGCTTTCGCTAAAGGGTTTTTGTTCACCAAGGTCCACTCCGGTTTGAATTCCGATGCAGGTTTTGTCATCTTTGTTCCATCAGGAAACCGAACTTTGATTAATCCGCTCATCCCTTTTAACCAACCCCCTCGACCGACATGAAAAGAAATAACATATTTAGCTTCTGTTGCAGGAGAAGGTGGATCGACAATTACGTCAGGAATTCCGGTGGGATCACCAATTTTGGAAGTTACCACTTCAAATTGCGTAGATATTTCGGTTGGTTCAGCGTGTGTTGAAATTTTATAGGTATAAAAACCCGGTTTTACCGGTAAAACAAATCCGCAAACATCGGGAACAGTGACGGTGATAGTGGAATATCCCTCTTTTGCAGGATCTAATTCAATATGGCTATTGAATTTTAAAGACTTCATGGTTCCATCATCATAAAAGTCAATGACAGGCAATCCCTGACATGCAGAACAAGGGGAGAGACCAATGCTCATGGATTCGATGATTCGAGTCAATCTTTCACGACGTTCAGGATCTTTCTCAGGTATAGGCGGTTCGATCACGGTGCCCTGGGGAAAACCAAGTTTAATTTCTGTATGAACTTCCACTATTTTTTCGATAGTGAAAATAAACTTGTAGGTGGCTTTTTTACCCGCTTGTCTGGATTTTATATCCATATGAAAGTCCTTGATCGCATATGCAGGCTTTAGTAATATGAATCCGGTCAAAATGATGAATAAACAAGTGAAGAGTGAAAATACTCTTTTCATGTAATTCTCCTTTCGAATCATGTTTTATGCCTTCAGAATTCAAAAGCTGACAAATATTCCCAATTCGATAATTGAATCTTACCTATTATTATTTGATATTACATTTTAACGCTGATTGATTTTAACACAATCAAAATAGGTATAAATCTGTTTCAATAAATATTACAGCAAACTATTGTTCTGCTACTTTCTTTTCAAACTTTTAGGACAGGGGACTGTCCCCTGTCCCATTTTTTATGAGCAGAAAAAGTTTTTATTAGCTAATCTTTCGGGTTTTCCGTAATGCTTGACAAATTCATGAAATCTTATATGATTAAAACATGCGTTTAAAACGTTTGTTTAAAACAAATGATTACTCTCTAAAAAAACTCTCAGGATGGGGGATTTTATTTCAATACCGTTCTTGGATATTTTTAGCGTATAGCTTGTTGTTGATTTTATCCATCTGGGGAATGGTGCAATTAAAACCTACTTATGATCTATTTTCGTTTTTACCAAAATCCGTTGAATCGATGAAGGGCATATCGATCATTCGCTCAAATCAAGGTTATAGCGATTCTCTCTGGTTAATGCTCCCAGCGAAACCAAAATCGGATACGATCCTCCTGAAAGAAACACTGTTAAATATTCCGAATGTGGCAGAAATCACTTGGATTGACAGCTTGCAAAATCCGGCTTATTCAGATACATTTCTCGCAGATGAAGTTAGAGAGACTTTTCTGTCAGGTGATAAAACGATTTTGGAGATCAAGCTAACCACGTTGATGAGCAATCAAGAAAAAGGCGAGACCATTCAGAGGATCCAGTCTTTGATTCCAGTATCAGCTGATCTTGGAGGAGAAGCGGTGATTATAGAATCCTTGCGGAGGACCACCGACAGAGAGTCCAAGTATTATACGATGTTAGCTATTATCAGTATCGCCCTTTTATTGTCGCTATTGCTTCGATCCTGGAAAAAACCTTTGTTAGTGCTGGCTTCTATGGGTTGCACGATCCTGATGACGATGGGGAGCGCTTATTATTCAGGCACCATCTCCTTTCTGACAAAATCAATCACCCCCAGTATATTGTTAGGCATCACGATGGACTATGCTTTGTTTCTGATTCACAGGATGGAAGAGGAGCTTCCCCGGCATTTGGAAAAAAAGGATGCCATAGTCGCTGCAGTCCGAAAATCATTTCTTCCAATCGCTGCAAGTGCTCTGACCACTTTCGCAGGATTGATTTC
>JAQVYZ010000011.1 GCA_028708485.1 Caldisericia bacterium
TGCTTGAAATCATCAACAGGTATTGAGACACCCCATTCACCGCTTTCCATCGGAAGGTATACGGTGGGAATAGTTCGTCCCCTTCCAATGGTGAAATAGGGATGGGAGTATCCATTTTTGGTTTTGCGTCTTTTGCTAGGATGGGGGTATTGTTTTTAAACAGGTTGTTCTCATTCGATTCAGCGACTTCATTTTGTGAATCAACCAAAAAAAATAGCCATACCTTATATTCACCGGTGCTCATATCCGGAAACAAAAAGCTAAAAGTAACCTCAATGCTTTCTTTGGCTTCAAGACTGGGAACCTCTGTCTCTGGCATCCTGAAATCATCGGAAATATCCCAATCCTCATAAGGGGAAAGATAAAGTCTGATATGAGAGGCACCTGAAGCTTTTCCCCCCGCATTGGAGACAGAAGAGACTATTTTACACACGGCTCCTTCTTCAACCTTTTCGGTGGAAATATATTTCGTTATCTCTAAATCAGGTAAACTACTGTTGGTTGCCTCTACCCGAATGCTTTCCGCTTGGTAGATTTCTTTTGTGACGGTGTCCTGCAGAAAGCAAACCAGGTAGTAATCCTGGTCTTGTTTCATCTTATAATTGATCGTGACAGATTGTTCTATGGTCTCATTTGAAGAGAAGAAAACCTCTATTCCCTGCTCATCCTCAATATAATCGCGAACTACCTTTTTATGTGCTTTTTCCCCGTTCTGTCCTTCATAAAACACCAAGTTTTCAAATAACAATGTGGTTAGACGGAGATGATCAAATGCCTGTGAGGTTCCATTCTGCAGATTTATCTGTAAAGAGCGGTTGGTGTATTGCATCATGATCCTGAAAGGTGAATTCTTATCCAGAAATTTGTTAATATAACGTCGGTTTTTATCCATCTCTGCCGGATGAGATTGCTTTTGCCCAGCTGTTATCATTGCTGGAATACCGGCAATTTTGTAAAAGTCAGCCCTTGCATCTGTTTCCGGAGTATTCAATCCATCTTGCCAGCAATGGTTCCTGATAAGAATTACCTTCTCCGTACCAAACTCATCCGCTAACTCATCCGCCAGATGACCATATTCAGCGCAAGGTCCGCACCAAGTAGCGGTAAAGAGTTCTAATAACACTTTGCGGGGGAAGGGATTCTCTGCCATACTTCTTATCTGATTGGATAACGGTTTTTGGTGGAATGAGGCAAAACCGGGCATCAGATTTGTCAGGAAAACAGCCAAAATCACCAATCCGGAGAACAACCTTTTCATGATCTTTCCTCTCAATACGCTTCTTTTATTAAAATAAGTACCACGCTATTTTACAAACACAAGCTTACCTGCAAAAACAAGAACAGAAATAAATTTGCATATTACAACTATTTTATGATACAATATTTGTATGAAGAAAATAAATAAACAGAATAAAGCACAGGATCTAAGAGAAATGATCAGGCTGTTTGAGCGTATCATCGGTATGGCTGACGAGAACCAGATGACCTGCTGCCGCATGACATTGGCGCAATGCCATGCGCTTGTTGAAGTGGGGAGGACGAAAGACATTTCCTTGAACCAGCTATCTCAGATGCTGGAATTGGACAACAGCACTCTGAGCCGTACTGTGAATAATCTGGTTGTATCAGGACTGGCAGAACGATATGAAGATCCGAATGACAGGCGGTATATCAAGATCAAACTCACTGAACAGGGAATGATGAACTTTCATGCGATTGAAGAGACGATGAATACCTATTACGAAACCCTTTTCCAGATGATACCGGAAGAAAAACGAGACCAGGTCATCGATAGCATACATATCCTCAACGAGGTAGGCTCTAAAATAATGTGTTGTGTGAAGGAGAAGAAAAATGAAGAATGAAATGCGTGCCAGAGTAAAAGAGCATTACGGAAAAATCGCTGCCCGAGTCTCCAAAAAAGCAAAAAGCAGCTGTTGTACAGGAGGTTGCGGTTGCAGTAGCGGAGAGATCACTGATACGGCCTCTTTTTATAAAGGAGTTGATTTGAAAGACCTTCCCGTGGAAGCGGTGAATGCTTCCCTGGGATGCGACAATCCACTCGTATATGCTCAGTTAAAAGAAGGAGAAATCGTCCTGGATTTAGGCAGCGGGGGAGGTATCGATGTGCTGATAGCCTCAAAATATGTCGGGCAGACTGGTAAAATTTATGGACTGGACATGACCGATGAGATGTTGAAGCTAGCTAATGATAATAAAGCTAAGATGGGCGTTCAGAATGTGGAATTTCTTAAAGGTTATATCGAAGAGATTCCATTGCCGGATGAGTCTATTAACGCCATCATCTCCAACTGTGTGATCAACCTGTCTGAAGACAAAGAGAAAGTAATCCATGAAATGTACCGGGTATTAAAACCCGGTGGTAGAATTGCCATCGCAGATATTGTCATGGTAAAAGAGATACCTGAGTCACTGAAAAGAAATACCGATCTGTGGTCCAGTTGTATTTCCGGATCCATGCATGTGGATGAATATAAGACCAATCTCCAGAAAACAGGATTTAAACAAATCAGTATTAATCCTTCTCATATTTACACGAAAAAAGTCATTCAGCAAGAAGTGCTGGACCAGGAGCAGATGAAACAGATTCAGGCAATCGATTTGGAAGCGGTAGACGGTGCTTTTGCAGGGGCTCAGATCAAAGCCTGGAAGTGACCACCAAGATTTACCCAGGAAAAACCAGAAACAAAATGATAACAAGATATTGCAGGATTTTCAGGAAGTATTATACTTCATTTCTATTTTATGACTGGAGAGAAGTGTGATACAGGTTTGAACAATGTGAGTCGAATAAGAATCATTCCTCAAAAACGACATGAAAACTCAACATTCATGACCATTCCAGTTTGTTTTGTTTGCGATGTTTTTAGCAGGTATGTCCTGCGAGAGGAGAGCGTAGTTTAGATGGACTTTATTGTAGCAAATTGGGTTTGGTTTCTTGGTGGCTTATTATTATTAATTTTTATCCGGAATTCTATTCGCGTGATTGGCCCGACCGAGATAGGACTCGTCCGCAAGCATATGGGTTTTGGAAAATTAAAAGACAGCCCGGTAGCCTTCCGAGGAGAAGCTGGTTACCAGGCAAAAATGCTGATGCCAGGCATTCGTGTAGTCTTCTGGCCGGTTTTTTCTGTTCGTAAATTTCCATGGGTACAAGTACCGGCTGGAAAAATCGGTATCGTTTTTTCACAGGTTGGTGAGCCCCTTCCCATCGGTAATAAATCTGCCGTTTACAAAAGTGAATTTGGATTATTCAGCGATATCGGTGCTTTCATTAAAAACGGGGGTCAAAAAGGTGTCCAGAGAACGGTGTTACCACCTGGAACAAACCTTCCCATTCACCCGGTAGCTTTTGTAGTCGCGGTAGGAACACAACATATTTTTGGCTTACCGCAATCACGGGATTTCCAAGAGAAAATCAGTTCTTTGGATGAAACTGCCTTTGAACAGGTGGTCATCAAACCAAATGACGCTACTGATGTCATCGGCATTATCACCACGCATGAAGGACCGCCATCTGAAAATGGAGCGATGGCATCCAGGATTGGTGGATTTAGCGATATCGAAGAAGAAGAAAAAAGGCAGAAGAATATTGGAGAATGCGGGAGAGAAGATAACAAACTAATCGAATTGATATTGGCGAGTAAAAACCATTTACATAATAGTTATCAGGATTTCCAGGCATTCCTGGACAACGGGGGGAAGATTGGATTACAGCATGACCCTCTCCCATACGGCACTTACTCGTTGAATCCTTTTTTGGTCTCTGTAGAGATTGTGAATATGCTAGTGGTTGCTCAAGGAGAAGTAGCGGTCGTTAAATCCTACATTGGCTTGCCTACCGAAGACACGTCCGGTTCTGAATTTAAATTCGGAACTTTGGTGATCCCCGGGCACCGCGGTATTTGGCGGGAACCTTTGCGAACCGGAAAATACGCTCTTAACCCTCGTATATACGGTCATGAAAAGGTACCTACCTACATCCTGAATTTAAGCTGGGCAGATCAACAATCGAAAGCGCATGATTTAGATTCTGCTTTGTCTCCCATTAACGCACGTTCTACAGAGGGATTCGAGTTTAAAATCGACCTTCAGGTACAAATCCATGTCCCTGATGTGATGGCTTCAAAAGTCATCTCTTCAGTGGGTACGATGACAAATCTTGTTATGGAGGTGCTGCATCCTGCGGTGGGCAACTACTTCCGGGACAAGATCCAAGGTTTGCCTGCGGTTACCTTTATCCAGCAGCGTATGGTGGTACAAAAAGAAGCCCATGATCATATCGTAGACCATCTGAAGATTTATGATGTCGAAGTGAAGGGCGTGTATATTCAGGATGTCATACTACCGGAAGCCATGACGACGGTTTTAAAAGACAGAGAAATTGCCAACCAGCAAAAGGCGACCTTCAAAATGCAGAAGGATGCTGAGGATCAGAGAATTCAGATGGAAAACAGTAAAGGATTAGCGAACCAGCAAGCTGATCTGGTAAAGTCTGAGATTGGTGTCAAAATCGCTGTCAATGAAAGTGAGCAGCAAAAAGCCAGAGCTGACGGTGAATCTACGTATATATCGAAAGTGGGACAAGCTAAGTCAGTCGAGGTAAGAGCAGTCGGTATGGCAAAAGCGGAAGCCTACGAAAAACAGGCGGCAGTACTCGGTCAGCACGGAACTGCTATGGTGAACATCTTTACTTCCTTAGCTGAGAACCAGATCGCCATCGTACCAAAAATTCAAGGCGGTTCAGGTGGAAGCTCCATGGAAGCGGCTCTTCTTGGTTATTTAGCCCCGAAATTGGATGAGATGAAAGAAGACCAGACCAAAACACAGAAAAAGTCTACTCCTCCCAAAGACACCAAGGAACCAACAGAACAAAAGCCGCTGAATTTAAACGAAGAGAAGCCAAAACAATCATAGAGAATCACAATAGTATTAAGGAACCCCATTTTTCCAATGGGGTTCCTTAATACTATTGTGATTAAAAAAAGCGTCAATATCCCTTCCTGGGATAGTAGATTTAACGTTTGGATTGAATAACAGAACACTGATGGTTGTAAAATAGCACATTCATTTCGGAAAAACCAGCCTGACTGGATAAACCAAGCAAAGTATTCACTGAAAAAGGAATATCGATATGATAGGAGCCATCCAATGGAAAACTTTTTGATGAAACATCGCTCTGACGTTCCTCTTCTTCTGAAATTGCATAATCTCCCTCGATATAGCTTCCCTTCGGTTTCAAAGCTTTAAAAATCTTTTTATAAAGAGATAATTTGGTTGGTTTATCTAAGTGATGAATACTCTGGGAAGATATAACAAAATCAATATTTCCAGGTATAGGTACCTTCAAATAGGATCCATAGAGGATCTTTATCTGCGATCGTTTTTCTCTGTAATGATCCAACAACACAGCGGTCATCGATTCACTTAAATCAATTCCGATGATTTCAGCATTAGGAGCTTTTTGCAAAATCCAAGCAAGTTCTAGTCCGGTTCCGTAACCAAGATCAACAATCACAATTGGTGCAGTAGTGGCCGGTACAGGTTTTGCTATGGCAGCTTAATACTTGTCGAAATCTATTAAAATCTCTCTCATATGATTCTCGTATTCACCGACACGAAGATCAAAAAACTTCTTCATATCTTCCGGAATTTCATTTTTCTTCATAGCTAAATTATATTCAGTTGTTATAGATTACATCTTTTAACCTTTTTAAACAGTGCACCTGAGATTTGTTTTAGCTGAAGATTTCTGGTTTGCAAGTAGATTTGTCTTATTGGTATGCTGCTTTGAATAATATTCATTTTTGGGACAGGGGACAGTCCCCTGTCCCAAAAATGATTCCACATTTAACTTGTAATATATCATCACTATCGCTAAAGTACCCAATACACAGTAATTCGATGATGTCTTTTTTTACCCTCACTCAAATAAAGGGATTATTGTATCGGAATTTTTTTAAGTTCTCTCTTAACTCAAAACCTAGCGAAGGTAAATGCATTTGGTTGTAGGGTATGATAAATTGTATATTCAGTTCAATGAATCTTTGTCGATTATAAAATGTAATTTTTGAGCTTGAATAAATCACGTCTATATGCCACTTCTTTTTAATGAAATCAATGCTATTGCGTAATTTTACAGGCGTTTGTTCAAATTCGTTTTGATTGATAAACAATAAGAAAGTTTGGGATTGAATATTTAAAGTAAAAAAAAGGTAACGACTTCTCAAATATAGAGGAACGCAATCCGTTTTTTCCCAAGGTTGATAAGTAACCGGAATAGATAGTCCTTTTTTGATGTAATCTACGACCATTTCAATTAGCTGAGGATTATTCCCATTTTTTATATACATAATTAATACATTTTTAACGTTACTTATACAAAAATGCAAATATAAAGTTATATTACTCAATCCATGATATTTTTTTTATCGGCATAAATTACCTTCACAGCATTCTTTTTGAAAATACTGCCATCATTTTTTAATCTCTGATATGAAAGTTTTCTAGCTTCGGTGGTTTCTTTCTTGTTTTATGCAAATTTCCAGAAAATCCGAAATGGTAAAGAAAAACCTACACTTATCAAAACATGAAAATTGGTTATAGTTTTGTCACGATGAAAAGTATAAATATAAAAGAATATTTGCTTGCTTTAGAGAATTACTGGTCTCCATAGGTATCTCCATAGTGATGAACTTTTTATGGTGGTAGAAAGAGAATCCTGGCTTGATTTCAGGGAAAGTATAAATTCTATGCTGAAAAACTTGCAAAATCTTACTTATAGAAACAGCTGGCACCATTCCCACAGGTGATACCAGCGAGGGAGGTTCGTTTTGGAAGTAGTGATTTTAGTGTACGAAGGTGTATATTTATTGGATTTTGTCGGTCCATTGGAGATTTTTCACGACACCGTGGATGAAGAGGGGCACTCTGCCTTCGAGGTTTGTTTGGTTTCTCCTGACTTGAACGCGATCAAGGCTCACACCGGTATGTCATTTCATGCTGATTATGACTTGGAAACTTCCCCCAAAGCTGATATTCTGGTGATTCCGGGAGGCAATCTTAAGCTTAGTTCAGAAAATCCTGCTCTTGCTATGTGGATCCAATCCCAAGCAAAACATGCTCAAATCATCCTTTCTGTGTGTACAGGCGCTTTTATTCTTGCTGACTTGGGTCTTATAGATGGACTTCAAGCCACTACCTGGTTTGGTGCTACACAAGCCTTACAGCAACAATATCCGGCAATCCATGTACTTACAGGGGAACGCTATGTAGACAATGGTCAGATTGTAACAACTGCAGGCGTTTCTGCTGGAATTGATGGGGCGCTGTATGTGGTTCAACGGCTATTGGGAAGAGCCATCGCTGAAAAAACAGCTCACTTTATCGAATATGACTGGAAATAACTCCCATTCTTTTCCATGACTAGCCAGCGTTTTTACTATTGGTTTCATTCCTATTTTTGGGACAGGGGACTGTCCCCTGTCCCAAAAATATATTCTTACTGAACAAAACTTTTAGGGTATTCTTGACAGTAATTTTTACTAAATAGTCTTATGTAAAATTTAACTACACATTGTTTATTAGGTATAATATATGTTTTGTTCGTTTGGGCGGGTGATGAAATGAGGTTTCTATGGACTGGTTTGAATGGGTAAAAGAGCATTCCGGGTACGTAATCGCATGTATCATTATAGGTTTGGTGTGTTTTTTTTTGGGAACACAATACCAAAGCAAGTACTCCGCTTCGACAGAAACAACGTCTGCATTAACCTCACTGGATGAAACCACCGAAAACAATCCGGAAACCATTGAAGTCTATGTGTGTGGAGAAGTCTTAGAAACCAAAGTAGTGGAATTACCCTCTTCCGCCAGATGGGAAGATGCTATCCAAGCAGCAGGAGGCTTATTGGATTCCGCCGACCGGAACCAAATCAACCTCGCCAAATCACTGAAAAACGGGGAGAAAGTGTTTGTTCCCAAAAAAGCAGAGGTAGTGAACCAAAATGGCTCTGTGATAATGAATAAAACCATCACCTCCACCCAGGTTCCCATTAACAGCGCCACAAAAGAATTACTCATGACTTTGCCGGGCATCGGCGAGGTAAAGGCAGAGGCTATCTTACAATACCGTGAGGATGTCGGTCGTTTTGAGGAACTGGAAGACTTAATGAAAGTCAGCGGGATTGGGGAGAAAACTTTTGAGAAGTTAAAAGAGCTGATTCGCCTGGATTAATGAAGTTTTACTGGTCTCTTTGGGTACCTGCCTGGATTCTTTTTTTCATCGCAGGAATACTCGCTTCCCTTTACCCTCCTTATACCATGCTCCTTTTTCTATCAGCCTCTATCAGCTTGGGATATTTTATGCATCAATACCGTCCGTTATTGACCGTTGGTTTTGTCATGTTGGTCTGTTGTCTGTCATTGCTGAGTTTCGGAATTGGCTTAACTCGTACTAACGCTTCTCTTCAACAGGATTACCAGTTGGATACCGTTTCAGGAAAATCCTTTACCCTGGAAGGAAGGGTAATTGATTGGCCCGTTCAAAAGAGTAAAACCATAGAATTCCCAATCAAAGTAAACCAATTCAGACTGATCACTGTCTTGCCGGTACAAACGGAGCCAGGATTCTATGACATTGCAAAAGGGGATACGATCAAGGCAACAGGAATCATCACTCAACAAAAAAACCAATACACTTCTCCTTTGTCTGACACAAGAAAGCTGGAGCAGGCAGATGCTCATGGCTTTTTTCAGATTGAAGAGACGGATTCTTTATCGATACAAAGAGATAGCTTGTACTCACGCTTTCAACGTATCATCAGGCAAATCAGGGAACATGCGTGGGAGAAGCTGTGTGCATTTCAATTGGATTCGGCTTATACCCACTTTCTGGGGGCTCTCTGGCTGGGTTTGGAAAAGGAGAATTTTCCGCTGCAACCCCTTTTCCAGAAAATTGGTTTGAGCCATATACTAGCGATCTCCGGGTCGAATTTTTATTGGCTGGCAGGGATTTTTCTGGCTTTGTTTACGCTTTGGAAATGGAAGGAGCAGAAAAAATCGACCGTCATTATATTGATTCTATTCGTATATTGCGCTTTGGTCGGTTTCCAGGCTTCCACCACCCGGGCTTTGCTGATGATCTCACTAATGCTGATTGCGCGCAGTAAATTGGAAGGGTATCATTCCCTATATGCGATGTTGTATACTGCCTGGATTATGCTGCTTTGGAATCCGTTGTGGTTATCAGATATCGGTTTCCAGCTTTCTTTTATCGGTTGTAGTGCGTTTATTCTCTTTCCTGCCCCGTTGAGCAAAGGATTGGGGGCTACCATCACCACGACACCGCTTGTTGCTTATCGATTCCACCTGATCAGCCTTTCCTCCTTATTAACCAATATCCTGGTTCTCCCGATTCTCACGTTTTTTTATCTGTTGGTGTGGGCTTTTTTACTACCGGGAAAGATAGGTTTTTTCCCATTGAAAGCAGGAGAATGGTTATGGAAAGCCGTCATATGGTTCATGCAATTCCTCTCCTCGCTTCCTTACAGTTTTCATCATATCCGCACTTTTCCCTTCTGGATTCTGCTTTCCTATTATCTTTTGTTGTTTGGCATATTGTTTTGGTCAAGATGTTCCCTGCCAGCAAAACGAATCAACGCCACTACGATGGTTCTTCTTTTTTTGTTACCAGCCGGCTTGATGGTCTTTCCCGGAAAATCGCCCTACCTAACGGTTACCTACCTGAATGTAGGACAGGGAGACGCAACTTTGATCCAGACAAGATCAGGCAAAACGATCCTGATCGATACCGGTCCAGGAAAAAAAGAGGACGATTCTTTTGATCCGGGCGCAAAAGTCTTACTTCCCTTACTCAGAAAAGCAGGGGTGAACTGTATTGACCTTTTGATCATCACGCATTACCATGACGACCATTATGGTGGACTGTCGGCAGTATTAGAGCATATTCCGACCGTGAAAGAAATCGCATTGCCTAATACGGTATCGGAGGAGTCCCGAACTTTTCAATCGGCGTTCCGCTCCAGGCTGAAAAATGTTACATTGCATACCTGGTGTGGGCATCACCGTTGGCAGTTTTCCGATCTGGTGTTGGAGCTTTTTTCTCCGGAGTGCGAAGAAAACGCCTGGAGTGATCAGGAAAACAGTCGCTCTCTCTGTTTTTTACTGACCGATCAATCGGTTTCTTTTTTATTTACAGGTGACATCGAAGCGGATATAGAGAGAAAAATAGTGGACCAATACGGAGAAAAACTGCGTTGCACTGTCCTAAAAATACCGCATCATGGCAGTCAGACATCCTCTAGCCAGGCATTCATCGAAACGGTACAACCGCGATTTGCGGTGATTTCTTGCGGATCCAAAGCGTTGTTTCGTCATCCTTCCGACCAGACTCTTACCTTACTGGAAGAGCTCAATATCTCTTATCACATCACCTTTTTACGGGATTCTTTACAAATCTTGACAGATGGAAACCATTTTGAAATTTCACCCGATGTCCATTGAAAAGTGGGTATAATAAAGAATAGTTGGTTTGAAAGGGGAAAAGAAATGCAGATGAAAAGTCTCAATTGGATTTATTACGTGATAAGTTAACTTATTCCAGAACCAATTGCTGGAATCTTTTTAATTCTGACAGAATTATGAGTTTCGCTGACGATTACAAGAAAATTCTCACCGCAGGCAAAACAGAACGTGAATACGCGATGATTGCCGAAGAAATGCTAGTAGCAAACGGGTATCAAAAATTGCCCGATACAGGCAACGCTTATCCTACTTCCCTGCTGCAGAAAAAGTACTACAGAAACATCAAGGGAAAAGGAGTTATCGCTTTTTTTGGTGGCAGAAGACCACTGAGCGAGGGTGTTAACCTGGTCGCTTCCCACATTGACTCACCAAGACTGGATATCAAACAGAACCCTCTATATGAAGATTCAGGTTTTGCTTTTTTGGATACCCATTATTACGGCGGGATCAAGACTTATCAATGGATGAACATTCCTTTAGCGCTTCATGGTAAAATCGTTCGTAAAGACGGGACTGAAGTAGCCATTTCTATTGGAGAAAGCGCTTTAGATCCTGTGTTTGTGATATCGGACATTCTTCCTCATCTGGCCAGAGATTATAAATCAAAAACAGTGGGAGAAGTGTTTAAAAATGAAGCATTGGATGTCATGATTGGCAGTCTTCCCATTGAATTCAATGAGAAGGAAAAAGAAGCGGTCAAACTGAACATGCTGAAGATCTTGCACGAAAAATACCAGATTACAGAAGAGGATTTCTTAAGCGCTTAACTGGAGATCGTTCCCAGAGGAGAAGCATTGGATGTAGGATTTGACCGCAGCATGAT